>JBBQNU010000147.1:0-7991 GCA_038330285.1 Hyphomicrobiales bacterium
TGGGGCAGGCTTGACCAAAGGCAGGATTTAAGGCCCTAAGCGCCGCACCCAAAACCACTCAATCGCTTACCTGCATGTGTTGGCAGGAGTGAGCAGGAGGAAAGCATGATTACATTGACGTTCATTGACGGCGCAAAGCGCGAAATCGAGCAGGGATTGAGTGCTGCGCAGGTTGCCGCAGGCATTTCCAAATCACTGGAGAAAAAGGCCTTAGCCGCGGTCGTCAATGGCGTGCTGGTTGATCTCAATGATCCGATCACAGCTGACGCCACGCTGCAAATTGTCACACGCGATGACGAGCGGGCGCTTGAACTGATCCGCCATGACTGCGCCCATGTGCTGGCGGAAGCGGTGCAGGAACTTTATCCCGGAACGCAGGTGACCATCGGCCCCGTGATCGAGAACGGGTTCTTCTATGACTTTTTCCGCAATGAGCCGTTCACGCCCGAAGATTTCGCGCCCATCGAAAAGAAAATGCGCGAGATCATCCAGCGCGACAAGCCGTTCACGAAATCGGTGAAGACGCGCGAAGAGGCCAAGGCATTTTTCCGTGCCAAGGGCGAGATGTTCAAAGTTGAACTGGTCGATGCCATTCCAGGTAACGAGGATATCAAGTTCTATGACCAGGGCGGCTGGATAGACCTGTGCCGCGGCCCGCACATGACGTCCACTGGCAAGATCGGCAATGCCTTCAAGCTGATGAAGGTGGCCGGGGCCTATTGGCGGGGCGATTCGAAGAACCCAATGCTGACGCGGATTTACGGCACGGCCTGGGCCAGCGACAAGGACTTGCAGGCCTATGTGACGGCCTTGGAAGAGGCCGAGAAGCGTGACCACCGCAGGCTGGGGCGCGAGTTGGACCTGTTCCATTTCCAGGAAGAAGGGCCGGGCGTGGTGTTCTGGCATGCCAAGGGCTGGACAATTTTCCAGCAGCTCATTGCCTATATGCGCAGGCGGCTCTCAAAGCTCGACTACCAGGAGGTGAATGCGCCGCAGGTTCTGGACAAAAGCTTGTGGGAAACGTCCGGCCATTGGGGCTGGTACCGCGAAACCATGTTTGCCGTCACCTCGGCCGGGGAGGAAACGGGCGACGAGCAGGTATTTGCGCTCAAGCCGATGAACTGCCCGGGCCATGTGCAGCTCTTCAAGCATGGCTTACGGAGCTACCGCGAGTTGCCGATGCGGCTGGCGGAATTCGGCAATGTGCACCGCTATGAACCTTCGGGCGCCTTGCATGGATTGATGCGGGTGCGGGGCTTCACGCAGGATGACGCCCATATTTTCTGCACACCGGAGCAGATGGCGGACGAGTGCCTCAAGATCAATGACCTCATCCTCTCGACCTACAAGGATTTCGGTTTCGAGGAAATCGTGGTGAAGCTTTCAACGCGCCCCGAGAAGCGCGTGGGGACGGATGCCGACTGGGACCGGGCCGAAGACATCATGCAGAAGGTTCTGCTGCAGATCGCCGAGGCCTCAGGCGGGAAGATCAAGACGGCGATCAATCCGGGCGAAGGGGCATTCTATGGCCCCAAGTTTGAATATGTGCTGCGTGACGCCATTGGCCGCGACTGGCAATGCGGCACGACGCAGGTGGACTTCAACCTGCCGGAGTGGTTCGGGGCGTTTTATATCGGGGCTGACGGCGAGAAGCATGTGCCGGTGATGATCCACCGGGCCATCTGCGGCTCGATGGAGCGGTTCCTCGGCATCCTAATTGAACACCACGCAGGCCATTTCCCGCTGTGGCTGGCGCCAGTGCAGGTGATGGTGACGACGATCACGTCAGAGGGCGATGAGTATGCCATGAAAGTGCGCGATGATTTGCGGAAGGCGGGACTGCGGGCGGACGCGGATTTGCGCAACGAAAAGATCAACTACAAGGTGCGCGAACATTCACGGGCGAAGGTTCCGGTGATCCTCGTGGTCGGCAAACGCGAGATGGATGAGCAGGCAGTGAACATGCGGCGACTGGGATCGCAGGACCAGAAGTCGATGAGTCTGGCTGACGCGATTGCTGCATTGGTGGTGGAGGCGACGCCGCCGGATTTAAGGTAGTTTTTTCGGTTACAACCCTGATACTTGAATGGTCATCATAACCGCTACATATGTTCCCCCATGGAAATAGGGATGTATACGTTTGCCGATCTGGGGCCCGCGATTTCGGCGGGGGAGCGGCTTAATAATCTGATTGAGGAGATCGAGCTGGCTGACAAAGTCGGGCTTGATGTTTATGGGGTGGGCGAGCACCACCGGCCGGATTATGCGGCGTCTGCTCCGGTCATTGTGCTGGCAGCGGCTGCGGCGCGGACCAAGACTATCCGGCTGACCTCGGCGGTGACGGTTCTGTCTTCTGATGACCCGGTGCGGGTGTACCAGAATTTTGCGACGCTTGATCTGCTGTCACATGGCCGCGCCGAGACCATGGTGGGGCGAGGCTCCTTCATCGAGTCCTATCCGCTGTTTGGCTATGACCTCAACGACTATGACGTGTTGTTTTCGGAAAAGCTCGACCTGCTTTTAAAGCTGCGGGCGCAGGAGCATGTGACATGGTCCGGCACGATCCGTGCGCCGCTTAACAACGCGGGGATTTATCCGCGGGCGGAGCAGAATCCGCTGCCGGTATGGGTGGGTGTTGGCGGCACGCCGCAGTCGGTGGTGCGGGCGGGAACACTGGGCCTGCCCATGGCGCTGGCCATCATTGGCGGTGAGCCGGTGCGCTTCAAGCCCCATGCGGATTTGTTCCGCGAGTCAGCCAAGCGGGCTGGCCACAGCAACGTGCCGCTCAGCCTCAATATGCATGGCTTTGTGGCCGAAGACGCGAAGGCAGCGCGCGACATTTTCTTTCCAGGCTATGCGGAAGTGATGACGCGCATTGGCCGCGAACGCGGCTGGCCGCCGACAACGAGGGCGCAGTTTGAAGCGTCCTGCGGGCCGCAGGGCCATCTCATCATCGGCAATCCCAAAGATGTGGCGGACAAGATCATTGAGTTGCACAAAATATTCGGCAATGAGCGCATCCTGGTGCAGATGGGTCTTGGCTCCCTGCCGCACAAAGATATGCTGCGGGCGATTGAATTGATGGGCAAGGAGGTGGCGCCCCTGGTGCGGGCTGCCGCTGGAGGAACGACATGACGCTGCCGCACATTCCCGATCCGATGCCCGGCGATGCGGTTGCCGCGGATGCGCTGCCGATTGTCATCATTCCACGAATACACGACATCGGCGAACTTGAAGTGCGACGCGCGCTGCCTTCGGCTCAGAGGCAGATGGTGGGGCCATTCATTTTCTTTGACCAGTTTGGCCCCATCACCATGAAGGTGGGACAAGGACAGGACGTGCGGCCCCATCCGCATATCGGGCTCTCGACGGTCACCTGGCTGTTTGACGGGGTGATGTTTCACCGCGACAGCCTGGGATCGGAACAGCAGATTGCCCCCGGCGAACTCAACTGGATGACGGCGGGTAAGGGCATTGTCCATTCCGAGCGTACCCCTGCCGATGAGCGGGCGCGTCCGCACCAGATTTTCGGCATTCAAAGCTGGGTGGCGTTGCCCAAGCGGCATGAGGAAACAGCGCCGGGTTTTGAACACGTAGCGATGGCAGACTTGCCGCTGCTTTCGGACCATGGCCGTGAGGTGCGAATTGTTGCGGGCTCAATTTATGGCGCGACCTCGCCGGTCAAGACCCATTCGGAGCTGTTCTATGCGGATGTTAAGCTGAAGTCGGGGGCACGTCTGCCCTTGCCGGTGGAGCATGAGGAGCGTGGCGTTTATATCGTTGAGGGGTCGCTGGAAATCGGGGGGCGGGTTCACGGCGCCAACCAGCTTCTGGTGTTCCGCGCCGGTGACGCCATTACGCTCACGGCGCAGGGCGATGCGCGCTTCATGATGCTGGGCGGCGAACCGATGGACGGGCCGCGCCATATCTGGTGGAATTTTGTGTCGTCTTCGAAAGAGCGGATTGAAGCTGCAAAAGAGGACTGGAAACGGGCGCGCTTTGACATTGTGCCCGGTGATGAAAAGGAGTTCATCCCGCTGCCTCCTGCATGAAATGCAGTGACGCCGTTCAAATTTTCCCTCGCCCCAACGGGGAGAGGGCGGGGCCCATTGCTCTAGCAATGGGAGGGTGAGGGGCAATGGGTGATTCAATTGCGAAACCTGTTCCCCCTCACCTTCCCAACACATTCGTGTTGGGCCCCTTCCTCTCTCCAAAGGAGAGAGGAAAGCTCAGGTGCTAAACCGTGATCTGGCTGCCCACTTCCACCACGCGGTCGGTTGGCAGGCGGAAATAGCTGCTGGCGTCGTTGGCGTTGCGGGCCAGGCCGATGAACAGCTGGTCCTGCCAGACGGGCATGCCCTCGTGCTTTGAGGCTCTGACACTGCGGCGCGACAGGAAGAACGAGGTTGTCATGATGTTGAACTTCCAGCCGAGCTTGCGGGCAAGGCTGAGGGCTTTTGGCACATCTGGGGTTTCCATGTAGCCATAGGTGATGATGAGGCGGCTGAAGTGATCGTTCAGCTTCTCCATCTTCACCCGGTCCTCAGGCGCGACGCTGGGACTGTCGCTGGTGCGGATGGTGAGCACCACATTGTTTTCATGCAGCACCTTGTAGTGCTTCAGGCTGTGGAGCAGGGCGGTAGGCGTGCTGTCCGGATCGGAGGTGAAGAATACCGCCGTGCCCGGCACCTGATGCGGCGGGCGCTTTGCCAGACTACGCGCGAGACCAACCAGGGGCACTTCCGACTTGCGGGTCTTTTCAAAGAGGATTCGCGACCCTCGGCGCCAGGTCAACATGATGAGCATGAGAAGCGCACCGAGGGCGAGAGGCACGTAGCCACCCTCGAATACCTTCAACGAGTTTGCACCAAGGAAGATCACATCAAGCGCGAGCAGGGGGAGCATCAAGGCAAGGGCAGCCCAGAGAGGCCATTTCCAGTATTTCCAGATGACGAAGATCGCCATCAGGGAGGTGACAACCATGGTGCCCGTAACGGCGATGCCATAGGCGGAGGCGAGGGCGGATGATGACTTGAACATGATGACGAGCGCCAGCACGCCAAACATGATGAGCCAATTGACTTGCGGCATGTAGATCTGGCCGGCATGGGCTTGCGAGGTGAAGCGGATTTCCATGCGCGGCAGGAGGCCGAGCTGGATGGCCTGGCGGGTCAGCGAATAGGCTCCGGTGATTACCGCCTGGCTGGCGATGATGGTGGCGGCCGTTGCCAGCACGACGATGGGAATGAGAGCCCATTCCGGCATCATGAGAAAGAAGGGATTTTCGATGGTCTCCGGGTTGTGAAGAAGAAGCGCGCCCTGGCCGAGGTAATAGAGCAGGAGGGCTGGGAACACGACAATGATCCAGGCCAGTTGAATGGGGCGTTTGCCGAAATGGCCGAGGTCCGCATAGAGGGCTTCAGCACCTGTAACGGCGAGGAACACCGCGCCGAGGGTGACAAGGCCGATGATGCCGTGGGAACCGAGGAAGCTCACAGCATAGGCCGGGTTGAATGAAAGCAGCACGGCGGGATTATCACCAATGTGGGCAATGCCTGCCAGCGCGATGGCAATGAACCAGACGAGTGTGATGGGGCCGAACAGGGCAGCAACGCTGGCGGTGCCGCGCGACTGCACGGCAAACAACCCGACGATGATGGCCAGTGTAATGGTCAAGACATAGGGCTCAAGCGCCGGGGTAATGATCTTGAGGCCTTCGACGGCGGACAGAACCGAGATCGCAGGGGTGATCATCGCGTCGCCATAGAACAGCGCCGCACCGATCATGGCGAGAATGGGAATGAGCACCATGTTGCTCCCCATCACGCGCTGGGCGAGCGCCATGAGTGACAGGGTTCCGCCTTCGCCCTTGTTGTCGGCGTTGAGCAGGATGAAAACATATTTCACGGTGACGACGAGGATGAGGGCCCAGATGATGAGCGAGAGGACACCGAAAACGATGGGTTCGGTTATGGGGCCGATTTTGTTCGTGGCGGCGAGGATAGCTTCGCGTATTGGGTAGAGGGGGCTGGTTCCAATGTCGCCGTAAACGACACCGATGGAACCCAAGGCGAGAATCCAGAAACTTGGCGGCACGTGGCCGCTTGCCTGAAATTCCGGATCATCAGGTGTTTCGCTGGTTTTGCTGGAAACGGCGGTGTTCATTTGGTTTTCCCCTCGTGCTGCATTGCAGCGAAGGGAATGGGATTTACTCTTTTGCCCACCAGCCAACAAGCCTTCCGGTTATCCAATGGCCAACACGACCCTTCCGGTGATTTCGCCTTTTTTCATGCGTGCGAAGATGGCGTTGATGTTTTCGAGAGGCTGGGTTTCGATATCGGCTTTCACCAGGCCCGAAGCCGCAAAGGCGATAGCCTCATTCAAGTCCTGACGGGTCCCGACATTTGATCCGCGCACGGATATTTCGGTGTTGACGATGCCGGAGATCGACATTCTGATCTGGTCGGCGTCGCCACCAGGAAGGCCGATGAAAGAGACGGTGCCGGCGGGCCTGAGCATGGTGACCGATTGTTCAAAGGCGCGGGCCGACACGGCGGTGACGATTGCGCCATGGGCTCCGCCCTCGGTTTTTTCCTTGAGTGCCAAGCCGGGGTCGCCTTCGCGGGCATCGATCAGGACTTCGGCGCCGAGGCGTTTGGCGTGATTCAGTTTCTCTGCCGAGACATCCACGGCGACAACGCGCAGGCCCATGGCTTTTGCATATTGCACGGCGATGTGGCCGAGGCCGCCAATGCCGATCACGGCCAGCCACTGGCCGGGTCTTGCGCCCGTGCGCTTGATGCCGCGATAGGTGGTGACGCCGGCGCAAAGAATGGGGGCCATGGCATTCATGTCAACGTGTTCGGCCAAGTGCCCGCAGAAGGCGGCAGGCGCCACCATGTATTGGGCATAACCGCCGGGCTTGCTGTAGCCCGTGGCTTCGGTGCGGGGGCAAATGGTTTCCATGCCCTGAAGGCAAAACTCACAGGTGCCACAGGACCAGAACATCCACGGCACGCCAATGCGGTCACCTTTTCTGAAATCCGCAACACCTTCACCCAGCGCTTCCACATGGCCAGTGACTTCATGGCCGGGAATGAGCGGGAGCGTGGGGTGCGGTGTCCAGTCGCCATCAATGGCGTGCAGGTCGCTGTGGCAAACGCCGCAGGCCTTGACCTTGATCAACACTTCGCCGGGGCCCGGTTCCGGGCGCGCAACGGTTTCAATCGCCAGGCCCGCGCCGATCTTGCGGAGTACGGCGGCTTTCATGGTTTTACTCAAAATGGATCCTCTTAGAGTTGCGCGGCAAAGCTTTTCGGTGTGGCCATGTCCCAGGCGTGGCGCATTGTTGCAGGGGCTTTGCCAATAAGCAACTCGCCGGGCTGCATGCAACCGTAGAGTTCCTCGAAGCTGATAGTGCGGTCAGGTGCGGCACGCTGCATGAAGTGGGTGGGGCGAAGGTCATGGGGATGGGAGAGGCCGGCCGCAGCGATCAGGTCGGAGAGCGCCTTGATGGTTTCACGGTGAAAGCTTGCCACGCGCTCGGCCTTGTCGGGGACCACGATGGCGCGTTGCCGTGACGGGTCTTGGGTTGCAACACCAGTGGGGCAGCGATCGGTGTGGCAATGCTGGGATTGAATGCAGCCCACGGCAAACATGAAGCCGCGCGCCGCGTTGCACCAGTCAGCCCCGATCGCCATGACGCGGGCCATGTCAAATGCCGAGGTGATTTTTCCGGACACGCCGATCTTGATCTGATCGCGGAGATTGACGCCGACGAGGGTGGAATGCACGAAGTTCAAGCCATCACGCAGTGGCGTTCCGATGTGGTCCATGAATTCGAGGGGGGCCGCCCCAGTGCCGCCTTCCTTGCCGTCGATCACGATAAAATCAGGGACGATGCCGGTTTCGATGATGGCCTTGACGATGGCCATGAATTCCCAATGGTGGCCGATGCAGAGCTTGAAGCCCACGGGCTTGCCGCCGGAGAG
>JBBQNU010000148.1:0-7894 GCA_038330285.1 Hyphomicrobiales bacterium
GGATATCTCGGATAACGGCATCGCATTTCTGAATGTCCAGAAGAATGAGCTCTGCTCCAAGGCTGGCGCACACCCGCGCCGTGGCAGCACCCACACCCTCGGCTGCACCGGTGATGAGGACCCGCCGTCCCGTGAGATCGAAGGCGCTCTTCATGTCTTGCGGTTTGTTGCAGCCGCTGCATTGCGTTGCTCGCGGCGGCGGTGAGTATAGCCTGCCAGTCCGACGGCGAGGATCAGCATGGCGCCATTGAACAGATTCTCGACGAAGAACGGCGCGCCGAGCTGCGTCAGTCCGGCAACGGCCACAGCGAGCACCGCAACCGCAAGAACGGTTCCCCAAACATTGGGCCGCCCGGGCCTGATGGCGGTGGCGCCCAACAGAGCCCCCGTAAAGGCCGGTAACATGAGTTCTTGTCCAACTGTGCTTTGCCCGACTTGAAGCTGCGCTTGCAGAATAACGCCGGCAAAGGCGGCGATCGTGCCTGAAGCCACAAAAGCCAGTGTGACATATGTATTTACGGAAATTCCAGTGAGCTCCGCAGCGCGCGGGTTGTCGCCGATAATGTAAAGAAATCGGCCCAGCGGAAGATAATCAAACACCACCCACAGGACCAGTCCGATAAGAAGAACGTAGAGTATGGGTGCAGGAATGCCGTAGACCTTGCTGGACAGCGCGACAAAGTCAGGCGGCAGAAGACCGACTACCTGCATGCCCCCCGTGTACCATTGGTTCAGACCCAGAAGCAGCGTGCCAGTGCCGAGTGTGGCAATGAACGAGTTGATCTTGGAACGGGTGACTAGCAGCCCGTTGATGAGCCCGACCGACGCTCCAAGCAGAATGCAAAGCAGCGCCGCAAATTCCCAAGGCAAACCTTGCTGCGTGACCAGGCCATTGGCGAGCACTTGGGCAATGCCCAGGGTCGAGGCCACGGACAGATCGAAATTGTTCGACGCCAGCGGGATCATAACGGCAAGCGCTACCAGCGCATTGATCGACCGGCTATTTACCATCGATTGAAACGTGAAAGCGGTGAGGAAAGTATCGCCCTTGAGTACGGAGAACAGGACGATCAGCGCAACCAGCAGGATCGCTAGATTCCAGACCGCGATGAACCTCGTGGCGTTGGCCCATATGCTGTTGTTGCCTTGGGAATGTTTGTTCATGCGTACCTGGATTTAACCTTGTTGGCTTCAGCGCCTGAGGCCAAAGCCGTAAGACGCTCTACTGTAAGTTGGCCCCGTTGCAGTTCCGCCGTCACCCTGCCGCGGTCAAAGATCAGGGCACGATTGCAGATGCCTGCGACTTCCTCGAAGTCGGAGGAAATTAGCAATACCGCTAGACCACGGCCAAGCGCTGACTCCAGAAACTGGTAGATGTCAGCCTTCGAACCGACATCGACGCCAAACGTCGGTTCCTCAAGAACCAGAAGGCGGCTTCCCGCTTCCATCCAGCGGGCAACGATGATTTTTTGCTGGTTGCCGCCCGACAGCGTAGCAATCACCCGTTCCGGATCGTTGGGCCTTACCGAGAACCGGTCCAGCACCTGTTGGCTGCGCGTACGCTCATGGGCTGGACGAATTGGTACCAGCAATCCGGTGCCGTTGGCAGGCGGATTGATGAACAAGTTTTCTCGCACCGTCATGCTGCGCGCCATGCTCTCCTCACTGCGTTTGCTGGATACGAAACCGATCTGCTGACGTACGGCAGCACGAGGGGTGTGACTGCAGAGCGGTTTGCTATCGAGCGTGATCCGCCCGGATGTGATTTTGATGTCGCCGAATATGGCCCGGCCGACCGTGTCGTGGCCGGCGCCACGCAGGCCAACAAGGCCCAGGATCTCGCCTTTCGCTATCTTGAAAGACACTGGCCCCGCATTGCCGGCAACAAGTTGCTCAACGTCCAGCAGAACATCTGCCGTGGTGGAAGGTGGTTTGAGAAAAAGTTCCGCAAGCGAACGGCCGACGATGTCATGCACAAGTTCGACCGGAGTGGTATCCGCCACTGCCCTGCTTGCAACGCGCTGTCCATCACGCAGCACAGTAACCCGGTCAGCAATGCGAAACACCTCATCCAACCGGTGCGTCACGTAAATAATGGCCGTGCCGTTCTGCCGCAGCAACCGCAGCACTTGGTGAAGCCGCGCAACGTCGGCTTCAGGCAATGCGGCTGTTGGCTCATCGAGCACAAGTACATCGCATTTTACCGCCATCGCCCGGGCGATGGCAACAATTGACTTCTCGGCGGCAGGGAGGTCGCCGACACGTGCATCGGGGCTGACGCCGCCTCCCATGCGTTCGAGCGCCTGAGCTGCGGTCCTCCTGGTTTTCTCCCAATTGATCAGGCCGAAGTTTCGATGATAACCGACGAGCACAGCAACATTTTCGGCCACCGTCATGGTGTCGACAAGTCCAAGGTCTTGATGAATGAAAGTGATGGGCAGAACTTCAGTTACCGGGTCAACTACGCGGCCGCCGAGCCGTATTGTTCCCGCGTCTGCGCGGTGCACCCCGGCGAGTACCTTAATGAGCGTGGATTTTCCAGCGCCGTTTTCGCCGAGCAGAGCATGGATCTCCCCGCCACGCAGGGCGAAATCCACCGCATTGAGGGCAAGAGTGCCGGTAAAGCGCTTGGTAAGACCAGAAATCTGCAGTAGGGCCGTAGCGTCGTCGGTCATTGCCTTGCCTCTAGCACGTTTCGTTACGTGCTGCAGTGTAATGGTGGTCGCGGAGCCCGCAAGTGCGGGCTCCGGCTAGGCAATCAACCCTTGACGCTCCACAGTTCCAGGTAGCGCTTTTCGTAATCGTTGCTAGGGATGAACGTGTTCTTGTCACCTCCTTCGGCACTGATGTTTTCAGGCGTCACCAGATAGGGTGTCTGCACGAAGCCACTCGGCTGCTCTTTGTTGAAAGCCCGATTTAACTCGTCAATAGCCTGATAGGACTGCATTCTATAGGGTTCGGAAGCGGTGACCATTTGATATTGGCCGCCGACACGAATCCGTTCATAGGCTGACTTGTTTCCATCCGCCGACACTATGATGACGTCTTTCGGGTCGACGCCGCCCGCCCGGAGCGCAGGGATTTGGAAGTCTGCTGTGTAATCGGCGACGGAAGTTATATACAGTGGTGTTCCGTAGTTCTGCACCCAAGCGGTCACCAAGGCGGGTTGGCGCTGTGCCACTTCGGCGATGGGCGAGTTGGAGAATTCAAGAACTTCACATTCCTTGCATTCCTTGATGCGTTCCTCGGTCGCATGCGCTTTGGCGCAGGCGATAGCATATTCACAGTGACTGGTCACAACCACGCGGGCCTTGCCTCCCGAGTGCTGGATAATCCAGTCGGCCTGGGCCCTGCCGATCTCGCGCGGATCCTGCTGGATGTTCACGAAAAGACCGAGATCCGGCTGCGGCCCGGGAAAGCCTGCGGCATGGATGCCAACAACTGTAATTCCTTTGGAGATAGCATCCTTGATTTGTGGTTGGAGACTGGCGGCATCGGCGTCCATGACGACACCTTCCACTTTAAGTGCGATGGCTTGGTTGAGGCCTTCCTGCCAGCCAACGGGCGAACCGCGACCATCAATGATGACCACCTCCCAGCCGATTTTCTTGCCGATTTCGGCAATGTGAGTGCCCCATTCGCGCGAGGCATCATTCTGCTGGTTACTGGAAAGATAAGCGACCTTCTTGCCCGTGGCGAGCGGCGGAGCAGTTGTCGGACCCCGCCAATCTGACTGCGGGCCGGCAAATTTTGTAACTTCGGCCTGGACTTGGTCCATGAATTCGTCGGCCAAGGCAGGCAAAGGCATAACTGCGAGGGCGGCTATGAATGATACAGAAACAATCCAATTTAAAGATTTCATCACGTACTCCCATGGTTTGCACCGCTTAATGGCGCTTCTTTTCTAGTCTTGAGCGCCGGCGGACGCTTGAACTTATCTAGTAATCATACTATCAGATAGGTTGAAAGGTCAACTGGCCTAAGGAAAGCGATCATTGATGAACACTGCGATGAAGTTCCCGGCGGTGAAGTCTCCTATTCGCCGACGCAAGCTGCACGAAGACGTGGCAATACGGATCGAAGAGATTATCCGTGAGGGCCGGTATCCAACAGGTAGCCCCTTGCCGTCGGAACGGGAAATCATGCTTGAACTTGGTGTAGGCCGTTCCGCGGTTCGCGAGGCACTGCTTTCTCTGCAGAAAATGGGATTGGTTGTATTGAGCAGCGGCGAACGTGCCCGTGTGACTGCACCGACTGCCACTGCGCTGATTCAAGAACTTTCAGGTGCCGCCCGGCACCTCCTCGCGCAAGATGGGGGTATACGTCGTTTCCAGGAAGCGCGGATGTTGTTCGAGATTGGCCTTGTGCGCCTTGCAGCCAAGCATGCTACGGCCGCAGATCTGGTGAAGTTAAAGAACGCACTTGAAGCAAACCGAATGGCAATCGGAGATCGAGCTGCGTTCTTGGAGACCGATGTTGCATTTCATTATGTCATTGCCACGATCCCGCGCAATACAATCTTCGAATCTCTCTACAATGCTGTTGTCGAATGGCTGAAGGAGCAGCGCGATGTTTCCGGCCGCACTGCACAGTCATCAGAGCTCGCTTACGCAGCGCACAAACGCATCTTCGACGCCATTGCCGCTGCCGATTGCGTTGAAGCACAGACTGCAATGCAGGAGCACCTGGAGCAGGTAAGCACACTTTACTGGCAAGTGAAGGATTCGCTGGATGGCTGAGTATCCAGGAACGGAGAATGAAAAGAGGGTAGCTCCTCTCCAACTGGAAAACGCCGTCAGTCTAATCTTTGAGGCCTGTGGCATGTCACAGACCCATGCAAAACTACTTGCCCATTCTTTGGTAGTCGCTGACCAACGCGGCATACATTCGCATGGCACACTCAGAGTGCCCGATTATGTCGACAAGCTCACGACTGGCGGTGTCGATCCGCGTGGACAGCCCGTCGTAGTGAGCGCCAGAAGGGCAGCCTTGATTATCGATGCACGCAATGCAATGGGCCAGATCGCGGCGGATGTCGCCATGACGGCGGCGATTGATAAGGCGCGCACTGACCATGTCTCCATTGCCGTGGTTCGCGGCAGTAATCACTGTGGTGCGATGGATCACTGGGCATCAATGGCCCTCGCACACAACATGATCGGCATTGCCGCGACCAATGCCTTGCCGACCATGGCGCCATGGGGCGGGATCGACAAGATCGTGGGCATAAATCCATTGGCGGTAGCAATTCCGGCCGGTGAAGTGGAGCCAATTGTGCTCGATATTGCTTTTGGAGCCACTGCACATGGCAAGATTAGGGTCTACAATCAGAAAGGTCATCCGATTCCCGAAGGCTGGGCCTTTGACGACGAGGGAGAGCCGACAACAGACGCCGCTGCTGCCATGCAAGGCCTCATCCAGCCCATTGGCGGCCACAAAGGTGTAGGCTTGGGAATCATCATCGGAATATTGTCGACGCTTCTTTCCGGCGCCAGCTATGGCACCGAACTTGGCAATATGATCGATGGACCGAAAGCCGGTAACGATGGGCATTTCTTCGCTGTGATTGATATCGCTGCATTTCAGCCTGTTACCGATTTCAAGAAACGTGTCGATGCCATCAGCAATCAGATCCAGTCAAGCCGCCGCAGGTCAGGTGTTGAAAGGCTTTATCCGCCGGGTCTGCTGGAGGCCGAGTTTGAACGTCGCTATGCGGAAGAGGGAATTCCTCTTAACAACGAGACGATTGAAGGCATTAATTCATGCGCCAACCGCTTGGGCGTAAAGGGAGATTTTTTCTCTTAAAAATCTATTGCGCAAGAAAGCCACCGTCTACCGGTAATGTGTGTCCGGTGATCATGGCGGCAGCCGGACTGGCAAGAAACAAGATCGCAGCAGCCACTTCCTCAGGTTCGGCGAGGCGCTTGAGCGGTGTCATCGCCTTAATCTTTTCCACGAGTTCAGGCTGTTCCAAAATTGGAGCAATAAGCGCGGTACGAACATAAGTAGGGGCAACCGCATTTACGCGAATATTGTTGGGTGCCCACTCGACTGCGAGGGCGCGGGTCATGTTTACAACCGCACCTTTAGTGGCCTGATAGGAAATGTTGGGGTACAAGCCACCGCCCGACAAACCCATGATTGAAGCAGTGTTGACGATGGTGCCGCCCCGCTTCGCATCGATCATATGTCTTGCCGCGGCACGGGCGCAAAGAAAAATGCCGGTCATGTTTACGGCGACAACACGATCCCAATCGAGAACGGCAAGATCGATGGCAGGTTTCCGTATCGCAATTCCAGCGTTATTGACGACAACGTCAATGTGACCTTCACGCTTGACTGTATCGGCAAAAAGTTTCTCAACCGCCAATTCGTCTGTGATGTCAGCAGTGGAGGCAAAGGCGGATCCGCCCAGAGCTACAATAGCTGAAGCAGAGCTTTCGCAGGCGCTCTGCTCACGGTCGACGATAACAACGGTTGCTCCCGCCTGCGCCAATAGCGAGGCGGTCGCTTTTCCAATGCCGCTACCACCACCGGTAACAACGGCAACAACACCTTCAAAGTTGAATAGTTTCTCAATCGCATCAATCATGTTAACGAAAGTGGTCCAATAGCGGCTAAAGTCAATAGAGCTATTTGCCGGGCTATAGTTCTTTCGGCCCGTTGTGTCATTCATCCTCGGTCAGCGGCCGCACAAAACCGTAGCGTCCGGAATTACTGTCAGTGGCCATACTTGATGTTGGTTCGGTAAAGGTGGCATCTGGCTCCCGCAACCAAATAAAAGCCCGTTATCTCAATGAGATGGCGGGCTTTTTCCTTTAACTGCACCGCACGTCAATTCATAAATTAAAATCTCCAATACCCGGCACTCCTGCAAACGCTGGACTTGGTGAAAAATCCGTTAACCACAATGGTAAATCTATATTTAAAATCGTCTCTAATTTGCCCATGATGCATCTTAATTCCTGTCGAATGATTGACAGTCAGGAATGTCTGCTTGTTTCGAGGCCCTCTCAGCCACTGCGCTGCGTGGAAACAAGGTAGAGCAAAGCAGACAGCGCGTAGCGCGATCTCGCTTTGATCCAGGCAGCCTCGATTCTCTTTCATTGACATATTTGGCGGGAACCATTGGGTCAACGAAAGGTAAAGTTATGTCAACGAACTCCCACTTCCAGAAATATGCCAGCAAGAATCCTTTGAAAGCCAAAGGTAGCAAAGAACTCAATAACCGGAAGTCGCAGTTCTGGACCAGGCTTTTCCTCGCTTCCACGCTCATTGCGTCGAACCCCCTGCATCTCAACACCGTGTTCGCTTCAACTGGCCCTGCCCCAGCGAACTTGAAACTTGAAACTTCGAGCGTCGCCCTCAGCAGATTTACAGAGCACGCGGATGGCACGCGAAAGGAGAAATTAGTTCAGGTAGCTGACATGAGCGGCAAGATCGGTGGCCGCCAGGGCAAATCCAAAAATGAAAGAGCAAAATCCGAAGGAGCCGGATCCTCTGGAGGCGCTGACCAGGATGCTGATGGCGAGCAGAACGATGGCAAATCAGGCTTGGGCGATCACAAGAAAGGTGAACGCAAAAGCAAGGCTAAGAAATCCACAGAGGATACGGTATCCGCCAAGAAACCAGTCGAACAGGGCGATGGCGACGGCGACGGAGACGGCGACGGCGATGGCGACGGCGACGGCGACGGAGACGGCGACGGCGACGGAGACGGAGACGGCGACGGAGACGGCGACGGAGACGGCGACGGCGACGGCGACGGCGACGGCGACGGAGATGGCGACGGAGATGGCGACGGAGACGGCGACGGTGATGGAGACGGAGACGGGGACGGAGATGGAGACGGCGACGGAGTCGGCGACGGAGACGGAGAGGGAGAGGGAGATGG
>JBBQNU010000149.1:0-7892 GCA_038330285.1 Hyphomicrobiales bacterium
CTTCCTAGTTGACATTGAAGCAAAGGGCCTGAAATTTGAAGAGCTAGAAATTAATGG
Source organism: Hyphomicrobiales bacterium (assembly GCA_038330285.1). Lineage (GTDB taxonomy): Bacteria > Pseudomonadota > Alphaproteobacteria > Rhizobiales > Aestuariivirgaceae > Aestuariivirga. The sequence goes on from JBBQNU010000149.1 coordinate 58, forward strand.
CGATGCCCTAACCTACAAATGGGACATCATTGTGCATGTTGGCGAGCCGGGAATGCCGGGGGATTGAAAGGCTTCAATCAAAGAAGTGCAATGCTGAAGCGAGAAGATATAACTTAGAAGAGCACGTTTACACCAGCGCGCAACACGTTTACGTCAAGGTCCACATCTCCCTCTAAGACGTATCCTCTATCCACGGAAAAATTATCTTCGCCAAACTCATAATGCAAGAACTCTAGCCTGCCGGTGACGTTGTTGGTTACTTTCACCTCAACGCCCCCGCCCGCGACCCAGCCGATGTGTGAGGTCGAATTATTATAGTTTTCTATGTTGCCACTCCAGTCGGAGATAATCTTTGTGTCAATGCTCGTGAAGGCAATGCCGCCCGTTGCATAAAAAAGTACCTGATCCCAAGTAAGTCCCGCTCTGGCCCTCACACTTGCGAGATAATCAATCTCGCTGTCGGCATTAAAGAAGTAGTTGGTGTTAGGGAGGCCCACGGCATTGAAGCCACCGTCTATTCCAGCCCAGGAGATATCAGCTTCGAGACCAAGCACTATGCTTTCAATCTGCCAGTTAAATCCGGCCTGCAAGCCAGCTATTGGCCCATCCGCATCGTTTGAAAAACCTTCAAACTGTGGCGGCCGCCAAAAATCGCTGTCCTCCTCCACAGAGTAGTCGACGTCAGCCCACCCCCATCCTGCATGCAAGCCAGCATATAACCCGCCCCAATCAGCCAGGGGCGTTACAGGCTCCGTTAAGTCAGCAGCTAGGGCTCCGTTGGCAATAATACCAAGAGCGATACCGGCCAGTGTCAAACGCTTCAGCGGACTCATGGTTTTCCCCGATATAAGTTCCCTAGACTGTTAACATAGCTGACTCGCTTGCATAGCGTCAATGAGCCCATTCGGTTCCTTCTTGGAGACTAATCGCCACTTGGCCCCGGCGTCCCAGGGCCGACCGGTCGCTTCTGCTCACGTATCATTTCGCCCAGGCGGCGCTCGGCCCCGCATGCGGATTTCGCAAGGGCTCAGGCTTCCAGCCTATCCGGGCTGACGCCAGGGGCTCTAAGTTGACGTGCATATCGCTGCAAATTCGCATTCACTGCCTTCGACACAAATCGGCCTGACGGTGGGGCTCGCGTTTTAATGGGAAATCCCGGTAAAAGCTCTCTTAAGTATAGTCGCGACTGCGAGCACTACAAACAGTGCAATAATTGACAGCAAGAATATATCCAATGCCGTTAAATTGCTGCAGGATGAATATCCAAAGAGCTGACAATATTGCGTCAGCAGATTATAGAATGCATCCATCACCTTTTCCTCTTCAACCCCGTTTTGGATCCCAGTCATCCCCTGGTTTTTCTCCGAGCAGCGAAGCAATGCGACGGACAAAGGACCGCATCACGTCAAAGACAGAGATAGTGACGCTGAGGGCAAACAAATGTGATCCTTGCCAATCGGTAGCAAAAGCGTTGAATAAATAGCCGAGAATAGCTAGGCCATGCCCGGCGAAGGCCAAGTTTACAACTAGCGGCCATTTGCCAGGCGAAACAACTTTCCTAAGCTGGATAATCTTTATGATAAGAACGACGGCAGCGGATCCGCTCGCAAGCGCCCATTGCAGTGGCGATGCAAGTTCAAACAAGGAAATTAGCGCGGGCAGAATAGCTATGGCAGCCAGAACAAAGCCGAGGGAAATATACGAAGTGAGGAGATAGATATCAAAGTTTGAAAGCTTGCCTCCCATGGTCTGGCGCAACAGCATGGTGACAGCAGACACTGCAGTAAAAGTAATTGCGATCAGCGAAAGGTTAAAAAGATACACTTCGCCCGGCAATTCCATGATTTCCCCTTTAGTTATTGGACTGACTTAAAGCACGTTCTTGCGCTTCCCCTTCAATCCCAGCTCCACCAAACGCCGGATGGCTTCGGAGCGGTTGATCATGACTTCTTGACGTTGAATAAAAGCGTCCACTTTATGGAGAGTGTCCGGTTTCAATGACGTGTGAATCGGTACACTGCCTGAAGGCAAATTTAGGCGCCGGCGTATCTTTGGAGGCGCTGTCACCGCTTGCCCTTTAATCCAAGCTCGACAAGGTGGCGGATGGCTTGCCCCCGCGTCAGTTCCTCGAGCTTTGCCCAAGCGTCCAATTGCGTGATGATCTCTCGAGGAAGGCGAGCACTCACGGTCGGGTCGAATCCCGTTGCCGGTCTACCAGGTCGCCTCTTTTTGTTTACAGATATTGTTGACTTGGCCATAGTTACAGTATACAGAAAAGCGAGCCGGAAGAAAGTGTAACTTTCCCTCCGGCCTTGAAGTATCCACTTCCGCTAAATGTGCAAGATTGCCCTCTCCTCCGGCAAAAGCGCATGGATCTTCCATTTTATCATGTTCTGTCCAGCCTCTGCCGAGGTATTTTGAAGTGTCCGAAAGGCGACGCATATTATAAGATTAGATTCCTGTGATACGATCTGACAAGGTGATGCTAGGCGACTTTATAAGGCCCCCCTGCCGCTGCATTCCTGCTACATTTGCAGCAAATTCGGCGGGGAGACTTTCTGCTTCTGCAGAGCCCGCGCAATGTCTCCGCTTACGAAAAAATTCTCCAGCACTTTGGAGGGCAGCAGCCCCGGCTTCGATCTCAATATTTAATCAAGGTTTCCACAAGGCGGGTAAGGACTAATCTTCTTTTCGATACTCCTCGCAAGTTCTCAGTCCGAGCTTCCGCCCTCCACCCGGTAACTCGCCGTGGACCAATGCCTTTCATTGAACGGGGAACCGTCACACTGCCGACCGTCTAGTTTGGCCATGCGGAATGCTTAACCAGCCGAGTGGGAGCAGCGCTGGCGCTTTAGGTAATAGGCAGCGCGACAAGGGTTTAATTGGGGTTCCAGGTGCGCGCCGGGCTAAACTTCAACCCGGGCAAGAACATTCGCCTCCCCAGTGTAAATCTCCTAAATTCCCTGTATTTTCCCTGTTGATTATTTACCAGGATGGCTGAGTTAGTTTCGGTAACTGAAGAGACCAGGCAATTTCGAATGGGTCAACTCTCGCAGACTTGATACCGCGTGCCAGCCCCTTAGTGCCTCAAAATGCTTGAAAATCCAAGCCGATATCGGCAAACACTTAAACCTCCCAATTGCAAGGAATTCGTTTCCATGTCCCTTTCGGTATCCCCGGCGATCTCACGGATTGAAGCGCCGCCCATTGCTGAGGCCATGACATGGGTGCGGCCGGGCCAGCGCAACCGCGCGCTTCTCAATCTCTGCCAGGCAGTTCCGAGCTATGCGCCAGCGGAGACGCTGCAGGGCGAAATCGCTGGCCTGGCGCGGGATCCCGCAGTCCACCTCTATACTGATATCCATGGCATCCCGGAGCTTCGCAGCGCCCTGGCGCAGCATATGGCGGCGGATTATCGCGGCCACATCGGCCCGGAGAATGTCAGCATCACTTCGGGCTGCAACCAGGCGTTTTGCGCCGCCATCATGGCCGTGGCCCAACGCGGTGACAATGTGGTGCTGCCAGCACCCTATTATTTCAACCATCAAATGTGGCTGGACATGCTCGGCGTGGAGAAACGCGTGGTTCCGGCTTTTGCAGAGGCCCGCGCCTATCCCCTGCCCGATGAGGCCGCGCCCCTCATTGATGGCAGCACCCGTGCCATCGTTTTGTGCTCACCCAACAATCCCACGGGGGCCATCTATCCTCCGCACATTATCGAAGGTTTCCATGACCTTGCGAAGGCCTCCGGAATTGCCCTGATCATCGACGAGACGTACAAGGACTTCCGTTCTTCGCCGGAACCCCTGCATAATCTCTTTGCGAAGCCGGATTGGCAGGACACATTTGTCCAGCTTTACAGCTTCTCCAAGGTTTTCGCGATGACGGGCTACCGTGTCGGCTCCATCATTGCCGGAAAAAAGATTCTTGACGAAGCCGAAAAGATTCTGGACTGCATGGCCATCTGCGCCCCGCAGATTTCACAAAGGGGCGCCCTGTTTGGACTGGCAAATCTCGAGGATTGGAAACGGGAAAAGCAATGCCTGATGGAAGAGCGGCGGAAGGCCCTGCTCGCGGCTTTCAACAATCCTGCTTTATCATACAGGCTGGTCAGTTCCGGCGCCTATTTCGCCTATGTAAAGCATCCCTTTGTCCGGGCCACCGCCAAGTCCGTGGCCATGCGGCTGGCAGGCGAGCATGATGTGCTCTGCTTGCCCGGCTCCATGTTTGGACCGAACCAGGACGCTTATCTCCGGCTCGCCTTTGCAAATTCGCCGGCCGAAGAAATGCCGGTTTTGGCGGAACGACTGATTGAAAGCCAAAGCTGGACACCATAATAGGAACCGATGATGCGCATTCTTGTGGCCGGCGGCGCCGGTTTTCTGGGTTCCCGGCTTTGTGACAGGCTGGCCAGCGATGGGCACGAAGTTGTCGTCGTCGATAACCTGCATACGGGTTCCCGTCTCAATCTTTCCCATCTTTCGGGAAACCGGAAAATTGAATTCCGGCTTGGTGATATTGTTGATCCCGTGAAGGGCGAATTTGACCGCATCTACAATCTGGCTTGTCCGGGTTCACCCCGGCATTATCAGCAAAACCCCATTGAGACCGCGCGTGCGAATTTCATTGGCGTGGACAATCTGCTTCATCTGGCAAGCCAGTGCGGCGCGCGGTTTTTTCAGTCCTCGACCTCGGAAGTCTATGGCGACCCGCTCGTTCATCCGCAGAACGAAACCTATTACGGTAACGTCAATCCCATCGGACCCCGTGCCTGCTACGATGAAGGCAAGCGGATCGGCGAAACCCTGTGTTTTGACTACCACCGCCAGCATGGCGTCGGGATCAAGGTCGCCCGCATCTTCAACACCTACGGACCGCGGATGAACCCGGACGATGGGCGCGTGGTTTCCAGTTTCATTGTGCAAGCCCTAAAAAACACGCCAATCACGATTTATGGCGAAGGGCAGCAGACGCGGTCATTCTGTTATGTTGATGACCTCATTGACGGGATCTTGCGCCTGATGGAAAGCCCCAAGGGTGTGTTGGGCCCGATCAACCTCGGCAACCCGGAAGAATTCACCATTCGTGAATTGGCAGAAATCGTGATTGAGATGACCGGATCGCGTTCAAAGATTGAATATCACGGCCTGCCCATTGATGACCCGCAGCAACGGCAACCGGATATTTCGAAAGCCCGGGAGCTGCTGGGTTGGCAACCCGACATTACACTCCGCGATGGTTTAACGCGGACAATTGCTTACTTTGAAGAGCGGCTGAACATTGAGAACGCACGACCCAATTATTGAGGGATGTGCCACCCCAGCTTTGCCGGGGTGGCGGATTGCCTAAAGCTACGTCTTCTGAGATTTCACATAGGCGATGTAGCCACGCACGTCAGCGGCGGGTTCGGCATAGGCTTTGCCCAGCGACTTCTCCATGGCCGCCATGTAGGTCCTGGCCCAAGCCGGAAGCGGATAGTCGATCACGGCGAGAAATTCGAGGGTTACGGCTAGACGAATATCGGCGATTGAGGGTTTTGCTCCGCCGATGAAGGGCTTTCCGTCCATATAGAATTTGTGGAAAACATCGAGCGGCTCGGCGATAGCATCACGTGCAGCCTTCTGAGCCGCCGCCTTGTGCTCCAGCACGGCATCGCTGCCGCCCACCTCGCCCGCGTACTGGGGAAAGCCGAGCGCCGGATAGGTGGCACGCGCCACGTAAGGGTAGAGTGTGCCAATAAGATAGAACATGGCGCTGTCGATCATGGCGCGTTTCGCCGGCGCCTTGGGGTAGAATTTGGTCAATTCGTGCTTGTTGCAAAGATACTGCATGATGGCGCAGCTTTCCCAGAGCACGCCCTTGGGCAAGCCCTTGGCCTCCATCATCGGCGTCAGGTGCGCCGGATTCATGGCGATGAACTCCTTGGTGCGGGTCTTGCCGTAAACGTCATCCTCGGTGAAGCCGAGCTTGGCGGCGCGCACGAACACGCGGACGGCCATATTGTTCACACTTGGTTTCAGGACATGCAGCTTCATAATCTTCCTCCCTTGGTTTTTTCAGTACGGATTTTTTGGCGACCGGTCTTCCGACAGTGACGCGTTTTTTCGTGTTGTCAGCGCTTCAATAGCATCGGCAAGATGAACCTCGGCTATGTTGTAGTCTCCGCGCGATACGCGGATTTTGTGGGCCTCGAACAGCACATCCGCGTGGGTGAAGCCATGGGGTGGTTCGAAGCGGTAGGATGCCAATTCGACCAGAAGGCCGAGCGGATCAGTAAAATAGATCGAATCCATGAAGCCGCGATCCTTGACGCCGCTGTGCTTGATCTTGCGGTCATCTAGCCGCTTGACAGCCTGCAGGAAGGTGACGCGGGAAACCGAAAACGCAATGTGATGGACGCAGCCCGGTTCCGTGGGGGTGCGGCGCGGATCGGGCTTGCGGCCCTCATCGGTGAAGATGGTTATCAGGCGCCCATCGCCGGGATCAAAATAGAGGTGGCTTTCGGAGACACGGTCCAGGTTCGGCTGCTCGAAAATGAAGGGCATGCCAAGCACGCCTTCCCAGAAATCAATGGAGGTCTGGCGGTTGGCACCGGTAAGGGTGATGTGATGCACACCCTGGCTTTGGAGTTTTTGCATGGGAACTCTCCTCGTTAGCTAATGCCGGACTGACGCCGCATCGTTCATTCCGCATAGTATATGGGCTTGCGCATTCGGCAAGTCCCGCCGGTCAAGGTTTGGGATGGGCCGCCCGCCACGCCTGCACGCGGCGTTGCGCATCGCCCAACTGTTCGGGGGTCAGACGCGCGGCAATCTGACCGCGCGTGTCCGTTGCATCATCCAGATCTTTCGGTGCCAGAGCCGAGCCATTTTGAACCGCAAGGTCCAGCCACTGGTGCGCTGCCACGAAATCCTGAGCCAATCCGCGGCCGTTGGCATGCATGAGCCCGAGATTATACTGGGCTTTGGCATAACCCTGATCGGCACTGAGCTGATACCATTTCACCGCTTCAACATAATCCTGCGGAACGCCGAGGCCATATTCATACATGGAGCCAAGATTGCTTTGGGCGGCGGCGTCGCCGAGAGCTACGGCTGCCCGGTACCACTTTATCGCTTCGGCATAATCCTGGGTCACGCCCTGACCAAGGTCGTAGCAAACGCCGAGATGAAACTGGGCGGCAACGTGGCCCTGCTCGGCGGCGCGGTGATACCACCTGGCGGCGTGGGTAAAGTCCTGGGGTACGCCAAGGCCTTTTTCGTAGCTGACGCCCAGATCAAACTGGGCGGGGGCATAGCCTTGGACTGCGGCAAGGCGATGCCACTTTGCAGCTGCCGCATGATCCTGAGGACCGCCACGTCCATTTGCGGCCATGGCGCCGAGGCTGTGCTGGGCAGGCGGATAGGCCTGGCCCGCGGCGAGGCTGAGCCAGTGTACGGCCTCTGCGGTGTCCTGAGCAACTCCGTGGCCCACGTCATAAGCCGCCCCCAGATTGGCCTGGGCCGCGGCAAGGCCCTGCTCGGCAGAGAACCGGTACCATTTGACCGCCTCTGAATAATCCTGCACCACGCCCTCGCCCTTATCGTACAGGACCCCGAGGTTGTTTTGGGCGGCGGCATCACCCTGATCAGCGGCGAGGCGGTACCACTTCAGGGCAATGGCAAAGTCCTGCGCCACGCCCATGCCCTTTTCATACATCGCGCCCAAGTGGCTCTGAGCCACGGCATTACCCTGATCGGCGGCGTTTTGATACCACTTGGCCGCTTCAGCATAATCCAGCAGCACACCGCGGCCCATCTCGTGCATGAGGCCGAGATTTGCCTGGGCGGCCGCCA
>JBBQNU010000150.1:0-7822 GCA_038330285.1 Hyphomicrobiales bacterium
CGATGATGTCAACGCCCGCATCGATAAGCATCTCGGCCCGCAGGAATCCCTTCTCGCCCGTGCCCGTAGCCGCCGCCACGCGCAAGCGTTCCTGCTCGTCCTTGGCCGCGAACGGATGGTCCGCTGCCTTTTCCATGTCGTTGACAGTGATGAGCCCAACGCATTCATAATCCTCATTCACCACAATGAGCTTCTCGATCCGGTGCTTGTGCAAAAGGCGCTTGGCTTCAAGCCGGTCAACCCCTGCCTTCACCGTAATCAAGTTGCGCGTCATCAGATCGGAAACCTTGGTGTTCATGTCCGTGGCAAAGCGCACGTCGCGGTTGGTGATGATGCCCGCCAGCCTGCCGTTCTCTTCGACGACCGGAATGCCGGAAATCCGGTGGCGCTCCTTGAGCTGCATGACTTCGGCCAAGGTGGCATCTGGCCGGATGGTGATCGGATTGACCACCATGCCCGATTCAAAACGCTTCACCTGCCGCACCTGCTCGGCCTGCGCATCGGGCTCCAGGTTCTTGTGAATGACACCAAGCCCGCCCGCCTGAGCCATGGCGATGGCCAGTTTGGATTCAGTCACCGTATCCATCGCCGCCGAAATGATCGGAATGGACAGCATGATGTCGCGGGTTATGTGCGTGGCGGTCGAAACCTCGGCCGGCAATACGGACGAAGCACCAGGCTTCATCAGCACATCATCAAAAGTCAAATATTCCGGAATTTGGCGGAGAGCCATGGGCCAACCTTTCAGGTATTTCAGGATTCGTTGAGTTGGCGGTTGCCCTTAACACCGGCAGGGCCACAAAGGCAAGCGGGGCAAAGCAAAAACAATGTTATTGATCCATTAAGGATTTTAACTATAATACGGAATATCCGTAATTTGGGAATAACCGCTATGATCCGTGTCACATCAACAGAATTCAGTAAGGAGGTCGGCCGCTATCAGGACTCCGCCCTCACCCAGCCCGTGGTCGTCACCCGCAATGGACGCGACCGCACGGTGATGATCTCGTCTGAAGAATATCAACGGCTCAAGCGCCGGGACCGGGAAGTTTTCGCCACTGGCGAACTCTCCGAAGCCATCGTCGAAGGGGTCGCCCGAACCGATATGGACCCGCGCCACAAACACCTCGATAATCTCATCAAAGACTGGGCCCCGTGAGTCTTCCGAAGCCCGAACCAGGCCTCGTCATCCGCTATTCCTATCTCTGGCTGCGCGAGCATCGTGCCGGCCGCGAGGACGGCAGCAAGGACCGTCCTTGCGCAATCATCCTTGCATTCCACACCGACGAAGATGGCAAACAAGTGCTCGTCGTGCCAGTCACCCACAGCCCGCCCGAAAATCCCATGGCAACACTTGAGTTGCCTCCGGCCGTGAAACGGCACTTGGGGCTCGACACGGAGCGTTCATGGGTCGTTTTATCTGAAAGCAATCTTTTCATTTGGCCCGGTCCCGACCTTCGCCGCATCACCGATCACGACGATAGCTCCGTGGCCTATGGGTTCCTGCCCCCCAAATTCTTCACCGAACTCCGCCGGAGATTTGTGGAGCTTGAGGCCGACGCAAGATCAAAGCGTGTAATGCGCAGCGAGTGACAATCAGACTCGCGGTGCAAGCGGTGAATCGGCGGTTGCAAAACCCTGGTTAAGGCGTCAGAAGCCACTGACGGGAGTTCAACGATGGGCCACGCCCCTGACCACGATCATCATGCCCACGGCCATGTTCATGCGCCCGCCTCCTTCGGCAAGGCCTTTGCCATCGGCATAGCGCTCAATTCAGCCTTTGTGCTGATCGAAGGGGGCTATGGCATTATCGCCAATTCCATGGCCCTGCTCGCCGATGCCGGACACAATCTTTCGGATGTCCTGGGCCTCGCCGTCGCCTGGATCGCCGCTGTCCTCGCCAACCGCCCGCCATCCCAGCGTTACACCTTTGGCCTCAAAAGCTCCACCATCCTTGCCGCACTTTTCAATGCGGTGTTCCTGCTTGTAGCCGTTGGCGCCATCGGCTGGGAAGCGATCCTGCGCCTCTTCAGCCCGGAAGCGGTGGCCGGCGAAACCGTGATCATCGTCGCCGCAATAGGCATCCTGATCAACGGCATCACTGCCTGGCTCTTTGTCTCTGGCAGCAAAAGCGATCTCAATATCCGCGGCGCTTATCTCCACATGGTGAGTGACGCCGCCGTCTCAGTTGGCGTTGTCCTTGCAGGGCTCATCATTCTTTACACAGGCTGGCTATGGCTCGATCCGGTTGTCAGCCTGGTGATCGTCGGCGTCATTGTCTGGGGCACCTGGAGCCTGCTGCGCGAAAGTCTCGCCATGTCCTTGAAGGCTGTGCCCCTGGGCATTGACCCCGCCGCCGTGCGCGCCCTTCTCGAAAAGCAGCCCGGCGTAAGAGCGGTTCATGATCTTCATATCTGGCCCATGAGCACAACTGATATTGCCCTTACCGCCCATCTTTTCATTCCCGGCGGCCACCCAGGCGATTCATTCCTGATGCACATCGCCGAAGAGCTCCGCGCCCATCACGGCATCGGCCATGTCACCCTGCAGATTGAAACTGATCCCGCCACCGCCTGCGCCCTTGAGTCCGACAACGTCGTCTAGGCGCCGCGAAATCCCATCGCCAAAACAAACAGCTCCGCCGAATCATCCCGGCTCGACATAGGCTTCACATGGCGCACGCTGGCGAAATCCTTCTTCATCTGTTTCAGCATCTCACCTTCCGTGCCGCCGCGCAGCACCTTGGCCAGATAGGTGCCGCCGGGCGCCAGCACCTGACGGGCAAAATCAAGCCCTGCCTCGGCCAGCGTCATCACCAGAATATGGTCCGTCTGCCGGTGGCCCGTGGCGTGCGCCGCCATGTCGGAGAGCACGACGTCGGCTTTCTTCCCGCCTAAGGCATCAAACAAAAGCTGCGGCGCGTCATCGTCGAGAAAATTCTTCTTGAAAATGGTCACCGCAGGAATGGGGTCAATGCCATGCATGTCGATGGCAATGATCTTGCCCCGCCCCTCTTCCGCCTTCACCAGCTTGGAAGCCACCTGGCACCAGCCGCCGGGCGCCGCCCCCAGATCCACTACCACAAGTCCGGGCTTCAAAAACTTGTACTTGTCGTCGATCTCGATCAGCTTGAACGCCGAGCGCGCCCGGTAGCCCAGCTTCTTTGCTTCAATCACGTAGGGGTCATTGAGCTGGCGCTCGAGCCAGATTTTCTGCGAAACGGTGCGGCCCTTGCCCGTCTTCACCTTGACCTTGAGATTGCGCCCGCTGAGTTCGTTTCTGCTGCCCGGCCGGCTCATGACGCACGCCCGTAGGTTCCGTCTTCCATCATCAACTGGGTGAGAATGCCCTCGCGCAGGCCCCGGTCCGCCACGCGGATGCGGCTTGCCGGGAAAGCCAGTCGGATTTCTTCCAGAATGGCGCAGCCCGCCATCACCAGGTCGGCCCGCTCGCGCCCGATGCAGGCATTCATCATCCGCTCTTCATAGGTCATGGCCAAAAGGTCCGCTGTAACCTTGCCCACATCATCGCTCAGCAGCCAGCAGCCATCGACCTTCGACCGGTCATAGCGGCGGAGCCCGAGCTGGACCCCTGCAATGGTCGTCACCGTTCCCGAGGTTCCCAGCAAATGCGAAGGCAGCGGCGCGCTTCCTTTAATCTTGTGAACCCGGGCCACAAACTCCGCCAGAAGCGGCCGCAAATAATCGCGCATGGCGGCAAAGGATTGGGCGGTCACCTCGATGCCGCCGCCAAATTGCTCCGATATGGTTACCACGCCCGCCGCCAGCGACGTCCAGGCCAGGAGCTCCTTCTTCCCGCCATTCTGCTCCACCCACATGACCTCGGTGGATCCCCCGCCGATATCGAAAATAAGGGCGCTTTGGGCCTCCGGCTCAATCAGCGGTTCCGCCCCCTTGGCCGCCAGCCGGGCCTCGGTCTCGCGGTCGATGATCTCAAGCTCCAGCCCTGTTTCGCTGGTGACCCGGGCGATGAATTCCGGCCCGTTGGAGGCCATGCGGCAGGCCTCGGTGGCAATCAGCCGGTGTTTCTTAACCTTGTGCCAAACAAGTTTATTTGAGCAGACCCTGAGCGCTTCAATGGTGCGGTCCATGGCAGAGGCGTTGAGAGCCCCGGTTTTACCAAGCCCTTCGCCTAGCCGGACAATGCGCGAAAAGGCGTCTTTGACATGAAATCCCTGCTGGGCCGGGGCGGCGATCAACAGCCTGCAATTGTTGGTTCCGAGGTCTAATGCCCCGTAATAGGCCTCCCGTTCGGGGGCCTTGTCAGCCGCTGCAACCTCAGGTTCGGGGCGGTCCTTGGATCTTCCCCTGCTCCCGTGCAACCCGAATCTGCGCCTGCCACGGGCATTGCCCGCATTGCTGGTCGCGTCCACGTTAAACCTTCCAGACGGTCTGCTCTCGACGGGTTGCCCCGGAGCTCAGAAACCATCTCTTAATCATTGCGTTGGGGTCATCTTAACAGTTTCAGACCTCACGTAAAGCAAATGAATCCCCTCCAAATGCCAATTAAACATTAACTACTAATTGAGACTATGGCGGCTAGCTAGGCGCATCGGGGCAGGAGTTTTATGCGTACATTTGGAAATCGCTGGTTCAAGGACGGCTCGCTGATCGGTGAATATGCCGAGCATTTTGGCCAGGCTGTCACCCGCCAGAAGCAATCCACAGCACTCACCGCAGCCAAGGTCGATGCGGAATTGGCCTCCAAGGCCAAGTCCGAATTCATTGCCAACATGAGCCACGAACTGCGCACGCCTTTGAATGCCATCATCGGCTTTTCCGACATGCTGGCCACCAAGACCGTGTCGGGCCCGGAAAAAATCGAACAGTATTCGGCCTACATACGCCAGGCCGCCGAACATCTCCTCGCCCTGATCAACGGCATCCTCGATGTGTCGAAGATCCAGGCCGGCAAATTGTCGGTCGATGTGGAATCCGTCGGCATCAACGCCATCCTCCAGTCTTGCCTCCTGATCGTCGAGGCAAAGGCCCGGGAAAAAGATGTGCAAGTCGAAACTCACATCATGCCGGGTATTCCCGACCTGAAAGCCGATCCGCTCAGGCTCAAGCAAATCCTGATCAACCTTCTCAGCAACGCCGTGAAATTCACGCCCGCCAAAGGCCGCATTCGCATTGATGTTGGAATCCGCGGCGAAGATTTCGCCACCATCAGCATCAGCGACACCGGCTTGGGCATGTCGCTAGCAGAGATTGAAACCGCCATGAGTCCCTTTGGCCAGGTCGATGCGGGCTTCAACAAGCGCCATGAGGGCACCGGCCTTGGCCTGCCGATTGCCTATGCTCTCGCCCGCCTCCATGGCGGTGACCTGCAAATTGAATCAAAAAAAGGTGCGGGCACGCGCGTCACCGTTAGTCTTCCGATGGCGGCATCGGCCGCCTCCAACGAAAACAGTCTTCATTAAGGGGTCTTGAGTCCATGAACCGTACAAATGCAATTGCTCAGGATAAAGTCGCCCCTCGTGCCGAACCCATTGCCCGCGTCGGCCGCATCGTTGCCGTAACCGGCGCCCACGCCATCATCCTGCTCGACATCGAGGAGCGCCCCAACGTCGATGCCGAACGGAGCCCTGAAATCGGAACCCTGCTGAAGGTGGACGGTCCCACCTCCATTTCCCTGGCGCTGGTTTCCGCCCTGAGCTCTCCCATGCCGTCGCACGCCCGGGGTGAGCAGGAGTTGCGCATTGTCGAGGTGGAATTTATCGGCGAGCTTCCCAAGGACGAGCATGGCCGGCCAAAGGGCTTCCGCCGCGGCATCTCCTCCTATCCTTCCCTTGGCGACACCGTGTACCGCGCCAGCCGCAGCGAACTGTCGAAAGCCTATGCCTGCGATTCCGAAACCTCCATTCGCGTCGGCCACATTCAGCAGGACCCATCTATTCCCGCCATGATCAAGATTGATGAAATGCTGGGCAAGCATTTCGCCGTGCTCGGAACCACCGGCACCGGCAAATCCTGCACCGTGGCCCTCATTCTCCGCCGCATTCTCGAGAAAAATCCCCAGGCCCACATCCTGCTGCTCGATGTCCACCGGGAATATGCCCAGTCCTTCAAGGGCATGTCGGAAGTCATCTCGCCCGACAACATGGTCCTGCCCTTCTGGCTCCTGAACTTTGAAGAATCCGTGGAAATTCTCATCGGCACGCAGCCGGGCCGCGAAACCGATGTTGAAATCCTCCGCGAGCTCATCCCACAGGCCAAGGCGCGCTACATGAGCAACCAGCGCCGTGACCAGAAAGGCGCGCCAATCCGCAACCTTGACGGCGCCAATATCGGCGTTGACACACCTTTGCCTTACCGCACCTCCGACCTCACCGGCATTCTCGAGGAGTATATCGGCAAGCTGGAACTGCGTGGCGAACTCGCCCCCTACAAGCGCCTGAAATCCCGCATTGAAACCATCTCGCGCGACCCGCGCTATGCCTTCATGTTCGGCAGCCTCACGGTGCAGGATACCATGGCCGCCGTTCTCGCCCGTCTTTTCCGCATTCCCGTCAATGGCAAGCCTATTGCCATTGTCGAGTTGGGCGGCCTGCCTTCGGAAATCATCAACGTCGTGGTCTCGGTTCTGGCCCGCCTTGCATTCGACTTCGGCGTGTGGAGCGCTGGCCGGATTCCGATTACCTTTGTGTGCGAAGAAGCCCATCGCTACGTTCCCATTGATAAGTCGCTTGGCTTTGAACCCACCAAGAAGGCCATTTCGCGCATTGCCAAGGAAGGCCGCAAATATGGCGTGTCGCTCTGCATGATCACCCAGCGCCCGGCGGAATTGGATCCGACTATCCTGTCCCAGTGCAACACGATCTTTTCCATGCGCCTCACCAACGAGCGCGACCAGGACATTCTGCGCGCCGGCATTTCCGATGCCGCCGCAAGCCTTCTCGAATTCATGTCAACCATGGGAACCGGCGAGGCGATCACCTTTGGTGAAGGCGTGGCACTCCCCACCCGCATCAAGTTCGACCTGCTCCCCGAGGATGAAATGCCCAGGAGCAACACCGCATCGTTCACCACGAACTGGGCCAGGGACCTGCCGGACGATTCATTCCTCAACGAGGTTGTCAGCCGCTGGCGCGCCCAGACCTTCAATCCCGATAGCGCCACCTACACGGTTGAGGCCGCACCGGCGCCTGCCGTCCAGGTGGCCATCCCGCCACAGCCGGCCCTCCGGCGCGATGCCTCGCAGCCTGCAGCGCCACAAAGGCCCGGCATCCAGCCGGCCCCACAGGGCTTCGGCCAGCACGCCCCGGCCCCGCAATTGCGCCGCAGCACCGACCACGCCCAGGCCAGCGCTGCCCCGCCGCCGGCCCCCGCAGTGGGCCAGCAGGCAAGCCTCGCCAACCTGATCAAGCAGTTCCGGACGTAACCAAACGGCCCTCTGCCAAGCTTATCACTCCACCCTTGCGCTGTGGCCCCCTCACGGCTATTGAAGCGGCCAATCCCGGCGCATTGGGGGATCGGCTAACGGTAGGCCCACAGACTCTGACTCTGTTTGTCTAGGTTCGAATCCTAGTCCCCCAGCCAATTGAAATAAAACGATAAATCAGTAAATTTTAATATCTGAAAACTGCCCTAGGCACTGTATAGGCACTTCGCCAATTGGCGTAAAAGTGTCCAAAATGCTACGCTATGAACATATGAAAACACTTCTCGACAAAGCGCTAAAGCAGGTGAAGGCTCTGCCGGAAGAGCGTCAGAACAACTATGGCGAGTTCTTGCTGACAATGCTTGAACAGGACACGTCCAATCTTCAACTCAGTGACCTTCAAATGAGGGAAGTAAGG
>JBBQNU010000151.1:0-7791 GCA_038330285.1 Hyphomicrobiales bacterium
CTTGCCACCACGGCAGAAGACCGGATGCGTGCCGCAATCATCGAGCAAGTTATGTGCAATTTTTCTGCGGATTTTGGGCAGATCGCGGATCAGCATGGATTCAATAGCTCCGTACTGGTTGAAAGCCTGATTCGCCTCCAGCCCTTGGCCGAGGCCGGCCTGGCGAGCATCGATGGATCAACCGTGCGCGTGCCGCAGGAACACCGCCTGTTTCTGCGCAGTGTCGCGTGCGCCTTTGACAATTATTTTACGGGCGCAAAAAACCGCCATGCCAAGGCAATTTAGAGATCAGATACCAGCCGGAATCCAAGGTGGGTCGGCGGCGTGCCCGTAGCGCAGCCGCCCGAAGCCGGATCGCGCACAAACAGGGAAACCGCGGCCTCATGTTCACCGGCGGCGACAAAGGCCGGGCAGCGATTTTCGTTGGCGCTTTCAAATCCGGGCTTGAAGCAGCTTGAGGTCCATTCCCACACATTGCCTTCAAGATCGGCGATTCCCGACGTTGGCGATGGGAAGGAGCCGCTGGGCCGCGGCGGCCCTTTTGGCGACTTCTTTTCCTGGCCGTAATCTGCCGCCCACGCCAGCCTCGGATCTGTGAACCGAAGCTGCGGCTCTTTGACCGCCCGAGCCGGATTGATGGCGCGCCATTCGTCTATTGTCGGAAGCCGCAGCACGCGCCTTGAGCGCCCATTCGCCCATTCCAGATACTTGCCCACGTCGATGTAGTTGACGCCGGTGACAGGCACATTGTCCGAACCCGTCGCCGCCTCCGAAATATGTGGACATCCGCCGTCCCGGTAGCATTTTCGCCAGGCGGCGACCGTGACTTCATAGCGCGACACCAGAAGGCTGCGCCCACCACTGTCTTTCAAGGTGATGGGCACCATCTGCGTGCCGATGCTGTCGTCATGCCCGCTGCCGGTCCAGCCCAGCGCTAGCGCCAAAACAAGTAACGCTGTGCTGGACCTGATCACTTTCGGCGCCTCTCAGGTAATGGGTTCTGGTTTGACGACCTGCATCATGAGATCATCATTCCATTCGCCGTCCACCACGACATGTGCGGTGGCGCCGAGCATTACCGCCTCAATGAGGTTGTGGTTGACATAGGCGTAGATGCCGGGCTGGCGGAACTTGTACAACATGGCGCCTGCCGAGCCGCCGCGAATGAACCAGGTCTCCAGCCCGGTCGCGGGTACATCGGCAAAGGAGCCGGTATCCCAAACAAAGTCACCATGGCCGCCAATGAGGTGGGGCCGTGAATCGCGGTTGGCCTGGGCATGGATGAAGAGCACATTGTCCCCGACCTTGGCCTTCAGGGCCGCGTCGCCCGTCAACGCTCCGGCGGCACCATTGAAGACCACGTGGGTCGGCGTCAGCGTGCGCATGACATCAAGGCTCTCAGAAAGGTCTTCGCCCGCCGTCTCGTATTTCTTGAAGACGCCCTTCTCGTCGCGCGGAATGTAGTAGTCCTGCTCGCCGATGTAGTAGGCGAAGTCATACTTGAGCGGGCTGCCCTTGCCGTCCTTCAGACCGTCGCGTGGCAGCACCATGACCGCACCATTCATACCATGGACCACATGGTAAGGGATCATGATATCACCCGGCGCGCAGTGATAGACGAATACGCCTGGTTTGACTGCCTTCCAGCGCAACACCGCCTGCTCGCCGGGCAGCACCTTGGTCAGCGCTCCGCCGCCAAGGGCCCCTGTCGAGGCATGGAAATCAATATTGTGTTCCATCAAATTGGTTGCGAGGTTCTTGAGCGTGAGCTCGACGTAGTCGCCCTCATGCACGACAATCATGGGGCCCGGAACCGATCCGTTGAAAGTCAGGGCCCAGACCTCGGTGCCCTCGCTGTCGATCACCATCTTCTTCTCTTCGATCACGAACGTGACCTCAACGATCTTCGGCCCGCCCGCTGCTACTTGTTCATGCTCAGGAAGAAATGGCGGAGCCACCATGACCTGCTTCACCCGGGGCAATGAAGCAATGTTAACTTTTTCAGGCGCAGCTTCCTGGGCGACAGCTTTGGCAGTGCCTGCTGCCGCAACGGCCGTTGCGGCCAATAGACCGCGGCGTGAAAGCTTCGGGATGTTCAGAGATTGAAGACCAGCCATGATTTGTTCCTTAATTTATGTGCAATTGTTGGTATTAGAATTCTCTGCTTGGCAACAACTTGGAGAGACTGGCTACTCAACCTCCATCACCGTCCACATGCCTGCCATGAAATGGCCGCCATAGTTGCAGTACAGAATGTATTTTCCGGGCTTCAATTCCAAAGTAAACGAAGCGGTCTTGCTTGGAGCAATTTCGGCGACCTGGCCAAGGGTCTGAATCGATTCTTCGTCAACTATGTTCTTGGTCTCGTCAAAAGCCAGTTTTTGATTTTCATCATTTATTTCCGCCAGAATAACTTCATGTACGAGCTCGCTGGCCAGATTTGTTACGTTGAACTTAACTGTTCCGCGCGACACCACCATGGGGTTGACGTTGACAGCCATCTTGGCGGTTTTCATGTCGCCCTTCATGCCCATGCCCAATTTCATCGGTTTGCTCAGCCCAGCGGTGCCAGCCTTGTCAATTAGCGTAACCTGCACTACCGCTTCCGCGTAGGCTGCTGTCGCAGTCAGGGCTGTAAAGATCAGCACTGCGCCAACGCCTTTAAGTAATTTCAACATTTCAATTCTCCATTTTCACACTATGATTGTTCTTATCATGTACCGGCGTGTTGACCTTTGATTCAGATCAATACTTGAGTTCTGGGATCGGGAATTTTTTGCAATTTTTGCAATGCCGCCAGACACGGTTGTGCCCCGGGTACAACTAACCGACATAACAACTTCGCGGGCCTTTTTAGTGCTGTCCAAATCTCAGATTTGGAATCTCGCAAGGGCAGCCTGGTTCAGGCTCACATCTTGGTTTTCAGAAAGGCGATGAGGTCTTCGCGCTCATCTTCTTTATTCAGGCCAGCAAAGGCCATTTTCGTTTTTGCGACAACCGCCTTCGGTTTTTCCAGATAGGCCTGAAGCGCAGCCTCATCCCACACCGCACCGGTGGCGCCATAGGCTTTCATGTCGTCCGAATATTTGTAGCCTTCAACCGAAGCGACCCGCCGTCCGACAATTCCGACGAGATGCGGGCCAACCTTATTGGTTTTATCGCTAACGGTGTGGCAGGCCATGCACTTCTTGAAGACCTGTTCGCCCTTGGCGGCATCGCCATCAGCTTGAGCCGATCCTGCCGCCAGCAAAAAAGCAGCAATGGCCAACCCGCAACCCTTGAAACTGCGCCCTATGTGGTAACCGGTCATGCTCTGCTCCATAAATACTCCCGCATATTGGCAGCATTCATGCGCCATAACCTTAACGCGGATCAAGTACCAAAGTTCCCTTTGTTATTTGAATACTTAACTCCTCAACATCCAGCCGAATGCCTCCATCGCAGCCAGCCCCAGCGAAATGACAACGTCCAAGTTTGTGCCAATCAAGGCAACAACTATGCAGGTCCTGCCTCTGAATTTTCGGTTGAAAAGCATCAACATTGATGTATAATACATGCATACTCTGTTTAAGGTTGCTTTCTCATGATCACAGCACCCCAATTGCGCGCGGCGCGCGCTTTGCTTGGCATTGATCAGCAAAAATTGGCCGATTTGGCCGATGTGTCATTGCCGACTATCCAGCGTATGGAAGCAAGTCCCGACAATGTCCGGAGCGTGGTTTCAAGCCTCATGAAAGTGCTTGATGCACTCGACAAGGCCGGCCTTGAAGTAATTGGCGAAGGCGCCACGAGCAGCAGCGGCGGCCGTGGCGTCCGGTTCAAAGAGTCATCCAAATGACTGGCGTAGGCTTTTCCACCGCTCCGCAACTTGCGGGACTGCTGGTGGCAATCGTGCTTTATGCAGCAGCGGCCGTCTTTGCCGCCATCTTCCACCGGCACAAGACAGCGCTCGCCGCGGTCTATCCTTTCTGCATCGTGGCGGCAGCGGTGGCCGTAGGTGCGGGTCTGGCCGCATTGATTGCCGACACCAGCGCCGGATTCAGACTTCCTCTTGGGCTACCAGTCATTGGGCTGCACATAAGGCTCGATGCTTTGTCGGCCTTCTTCGGTCTCATCGTGAATCTCGGAGTGTTGACGACCGCCATTTATGGGATGGGACTTGATCGCGGCCAGGAACTGTCGGCGCGGGTCGAACCGTTCTTCCCGGCTTACGCCTTGGCAATGAACCTCGTCCTCATCGCCGGTGACGCCTTCGGCTTCCTTTTTTCATGGGAGTTGATGTCGCTCACATCGTGGGTCCTCGTTGTCTCGCGCCATACCGATGCCAGCAGCCGCCATGCGGGGCATGTCTACCTGGTGATGGCGGCAATTGGCACTGCCTCACTCCTGTTTGCCTTCGGCGGACTTGCAGGTGCTACCGGCAACTATGCCTTCGACGCGATCCGCGCCGCGCCACCCGGCCCGCTCGTCGCCGGGCTCGTCCTCGCCGGTGCCATTTTCGGCGCTGGATCGAAAGCCGGTATCGCGCCCTTGCACGCGTGGCTGCCGCTCGCCCATCCGGCAGCTCCCAGCCATGTCTCCGCCCTGATGAGCGGCGTGATGACCAAGGTCGCGATCTACGGCATCATCCGCATCGTCTTCGACCTCCTGGGAACACCTGTCTGGTGGTGGGCCCTGCCCTTTCTATTTTTGGGCGCCACGACGGCGGTGCTCGGCCTTCTTTACGCCGTGCTTGATAATGATTTGAAACGCGTGCTTGCCTATTCGACGGTCGAGAACATCGGCATCATCTTCGTAGGCCTTGGGCTGGCGCTGGCCTTCAAAGCTTCCGGGCTTGCCGCTGCTGCTGCCGTGGCGATGGCGGCAACGCTCCTCCACTGTCTTAATCACTCATGGTTCAAGTCCCTGCTCTTTCTCGGTGCAGGCGCTGTGCTCCACAGCACGGGCCGGCGAGATTTCGACGGCCTTGGCGGATTGATTCACCGCATGCCAGTCACGGCCGCCTTTTGGCTGGTGGGCGCCATGTCGATCTCCGCCCTGCCGCCCTTCAACGGGTTTGTCTCCGAGTGGCTGCTGTTCCAGGCGGTGCTTGCGGGACCGGCATTTCCTGAGCCCATTCTGCGCTTCATGTCGCCTGCAGTGGGAGCCATGCTGGCCCTGGCCGCTGCCCTTGCGGCGGCCTGTTTCGTGCGCGCCTTCGGCATTGTCTATCTTGGCCGTCCGCGCAGCAGGGAAGCGGCCGAAGCCCATGAAACGGCTCGGCCGCAGCAGGTGGCGATGGCGCTCCTTGCCGGCCTTTGCCTGCTCGGCGGGCTATTTGGCAGCGTCGCCGTGTCGGCAATCCAGCCGCTGCTTCAAATGCTCGCGGGGGCGCCCCTGCCGGCTACTGGCACGGGCCCCACACCTTTCTCGCTGGTTGCTTTCGATGCGGCGCGCAGCATTTACGATGCGCCGACGATTGCGGTCTTCCTGCTCATCTCCGGCCTGCTGGCAACACTGCTGGTACACCGGCTTTCGGGCCGCCGTACGAGGCTTGGCCCGCCGTGGGGTTGCGGATTCCCGGAAGCATCGCCGCTTGCCCAATACAGCGCGTCGAGTTTCTCGCAGCCTTTGCGGCGGGTCTATGGTGCAACGGTCTTTGGTGCTTCCGAAACCATCGATATGCCGCAGCCCGGTGATGACCGCCCCGCGCGCCTCACTGTCCAGCTGCATGATTATGCGTGGGAACTGCTTTATGCCGCACCGGCACGCGCCGTTGTCAGACTGTCGGAGCGATTGAACACTCTGCAGTTCCTAACGATCCGAAGTTACCTCATGCTGGTGTTCGGCGCGCTCATTGTGCTGCTCCTCATCGCGGCGGTTTGGTTCTGATGGCAGAGACACTCACACTTCTGTTTGGCCAGACGATCCAGATGTTTCTGGTGCTTCTAGTGGCGCCCGCAATCACCGGCATCACGCGGCGCACCAAGGCCAGCTTTATGCGCCGGCAGGGGGCGCCAATCATTCAGCCCTACCGCGACCTGATCAAGTTCGTGCGCAAGGAATCAGTCATAGCCGAAAACGCTTCGTGGCTCTTCCGCTCCGCACCCTATGCCATTCTGGCTTTCACCTGGGTGGCAGCAGCTTTGGTTCCGACCTTTGCCTCAGGCCTCATGTTTAACTGGGCAGCCGACGCTGTAGCGCTCGTCGCACTTCTTGGCGCGGCACGCGCCCTGCTGGCGCTCGCCGGCATGGATGTGGGCACCAGTTTCGGCGGCATCGGCTCGTCGCGGGAAATGATGATCGCCACACTGGCGGAGCCTGCAATGCTGCTTGTGGTCCTGACCATGGCCCTGACGGCTGGAACGACGCGCTTGCCCGAGGTCGCGGAATTCCTGATATCCGCACCTGTCACAGTGCGCGTATCGCTGGCGCTCGCGCTGGTGGCGCTGGTCATCGTGGCGCTGGCCGAGAACGCGCGCATTCCAGTGGACAATCCGGCGACGCACCTTGAACTGACCATGGTGCACGAAGCCATGGTTCTGGAATATTCCGGACGTCACCTCGCCATGATCGAGATGGCTGCCCAACTGAAACTGGTTCTCTACATCTCCCTGATTGCCTGCCTCTTCCTGCCCTTCGGCATGGCGCCGGCAAACACTGGGCCTGCCGCGTGGCTTTTAGGCGCTGCGGCCTATTTGGCGAAGCTGGGCATCGGTGCCATGCTGCTCGGTGCATGGGAAGTGAGCATTGCCAAGATGCGGGTGTTCCGTGTCGGCGAATTCCTGGGCGGCGCCTTTGTCTTTGCCTTCCTGGCCATTCTTCTCGCCTTCCTGACGCGCGAGGTGCTCAATTGAATCACGCCTATGATGTCTCGCACCTTCTCGCCGGCCTTATGCTTGTCGCGAGTTTTGCACTCCTCTATCAGGACCGCATCTTCGCTGTACTCAACATCTTTGCGGCGCAGGCAATCCTGCTGTCGATGGCGGTGGGCTGGGAAGCCTGGACGCAGCAGCGCCCGCATCTCTTCATCACGGCCGCACTCGCGCTCTGCCTTAAGGGCATTATCATCCCGGTGGCGCTTCACAAGATGATCGTGCGCCTCGGAGTTCACCGCGATGTCGAACAGGTCGTGGGCGTCGGCAAGACTTTGCTGCTCGGCCTGGCGCTCACGTCCCTGTCGCTGATGCTGGTTCTCAAGATCACGGTGGCGGCGGATTCATTCACGCGTGAAGGCCTCGCGCTGGCGCTGGCCATCATTCTTCTCGGGATGTTGATGATGATCACGCGGCGCAATGCCGTCACTCAAATCGTTGGCTTCATGTCGCTGGAAAATGGCCTGATCCTTGCGGCTACCGGGGCACGCGGAATGCCGCTGGTGGTTGAGGTCAGCGTCGCCTTCTCGGTGCTCATCGCGCTTTTCGTTTTCGCCGTGTTTGTGTTCCGTATCCGCGAACGCTTCGATAGCGTCGACATCGAGGCCCTCGAACATGTCAGGGGCGACACCAAATGATGACATCCGTCCCGTTGGTAATCGGCATTCCCTTCGTCTCGGCGGCCGTCCTGGTGCTGGTGCCGGGCTACCGGGCTTCGGCGGCAGGTAATGTTCTCGCCATGTTTGCCACCTTCCTCGCCGGCGTGTCGCTGCTTTTTGCCGACGCCGGGGCGAGCAGTTACTTCATCGTCGATGACATGAATATTCTCTTCATTATCCTCAACACGCTGGTAGGCTTTACCGCCTCGGTGTTCAGCGCCAGCTATATCGGGCATGAGATCGAAACCGGCAAACTCACGCCGCTGTTCGTGCGCTTC
>JBBQNU010000152.1:0-7709 GCA_038330285.1 Hyphomicrobiales bacterium
GCAGTATTTTGCGCTTCTCCTCGACCTGTTGCGGGAGAAATGTTCCCATCCAGCGAACCGTTCCCACTTCCGGTATTTGCTGGAGGTCAGCCACCAGTTTCGCCGCTGCCGCCTCTCCTTCAACGGTGAACTGCAGCCCCCGCGACGCGCTGGAGGCTTCAACTCCGGGATTGCGTGAGGCGCTAAAATTCAGGGACGAAAAGAATACGATGCAGAAGAGTGAAGCCGCGATCAACAGGAACGTGAGGGGCGGGCGCAGCTTGTGCCAGATGGCGCGCAGGTTTTCGGCTGTCGCCTGATCGTAAAAATCCGCCGACGGCTCTCCTGCCGGTTTTGACATGAGCGAAGCGAGAGCAGGAACCAGCATCAGCGCAGCGGCCAAGCCGGTGAAAGCGGCAAAAATGACAATCACCGAAAGCCGGGCAATGCTGGAAAAACCCATAACGGCCCACAGCAGCCAGGCGGCGCAAACCATTCCGGCCAAGGTCAGAATGAGCGGGCCCATCTCGTGGGCCGCCAGCATGATGAGCGACGTGCCTGAACCTGTTGTTCCCGGCTTTCGCAGCACCGCCACCATGGCGATGGAAAAACCCATGACCGGCAAGAGCACCACAAACGGCAGGGTTGCGATGGTTTGATCCAGCGCTGGCGCCGCGAAGGAAGCCATGGCAAATGCCGCGGCTATTGCGGCAACAGGCGGCACGAGGAAAAGCACGATGGAATAAACATTGCGCAGCGAGGCGATGACAAGGGGAAGAAAGATCAGAAGTGACAAGAGCAGGCAAACCACGATCTGGCGTCCGCTGCTGCGGGCGGCATTTGCTTTTGCCTCCGGGGGGAAGTCGCTGGTTATTTTGAACCCGGGGCGGGATTTCAACACGGACTCGGTGAGAGCCTCAATGGCAATCCTCGCCTCCTGAAGCCGGTCCGCCTTTGGCTGAACGACAACCACCCATTCCTTGTTACTTGGTTCAATCCGCAGCCCGGCGACGCGGGCCCAGTCCAATCGCACGGGTTTGTTCGACACCTGCTTTTTTATGGTGTCCGAGATTTGAACGAACAGGCTCTCAAGGCCTTGCGGCGAGCGGCCCTTTTGAACGGCTTCGGCCACCTCATTCACCAGGGTTGAAAGTCCGGCAAGATTTGGCGAGGCGGCAACGGCCTGAAACAGCGGCTTCAAACGCTTGACGCGTTCCACCCTGGAGCTGATGTCGTCGGGCGGGAAATAGAGAAAGCCGAAGCGGTCATAAAAGGCGCCGAGCCCGGGAATAAACACCTGGCTAATATTGGCTTTATCCGCTTGCAGTTTCCGGGCAATGAATTGCGCCGCATTCTGGGACAGGGTGGAGTCCTCGGCTGAAACCCGCACAACCATGAGGGAGGCAACGGCGGGGAATTCGGCCTGGTAACGCGCTTGCGCCGATTGCGTGGCCCGGTCGATCGGGATTTCAATGGGACGGCCGAAATCAAACCGGGTGCCAAGCGCTGCAAGGGTGGCCGCGGCGGTCATGAGAAATGCCGCGATCAGGAGAATTGCCATGGATCTGGCCACGCAAGACCTGGCCAGTCTTGCAAAGATATTGGGCCGCAGACGTGGGCGGGCCGGCGGCGGCCGTGACGACCGCTGCCGTGTTGGAAACAACTCTCGCTGTTCCTCCCAATCCTGCATAGTAGATGCCGCCTCTAGCCAGTTGCAGATTCGCCCGATGGCGGCCAACATAAAGCATAATTTGATGAGATGCAGGAAGAGATCATGACGGTTAACACAGGCAAAAACAGCGGCCCTTTGCATGAATCGACGGTTGCGGTTCACGGCGGCGAGTTCGTTGACCCGACAACGCGGGCCTCGTCTCCCAATCTGGTGATGTCCGCCACTTTCGCGCCAACCGACGTCACCGGTTTTTCGGCCCGCGACGAAAAAGATTATGATGGCTTTGTCTATGGCCGGGTGTCCAGCCCCACGGTGCGCCAGCTGGAGCAGAAACTGGCGGCCCTTGAGGAGGCTGAATCGGCACTCGCCTATGCCTCCGGGGTTGCCGCAAGCCATGCCCTGATTGCGGGGCGCCTGAGCAAAGGGGATCATCTGGTGATGCCCGATTCCAACTATGTGGGGGTTGCCGAACTGACGCGCGATACCCTGCCCCGCTTTGGCATTGAAACATCCTTCGTGGACACAACAGACGCAAAGGCTGTTGCGGCGGAAATCAGGCCGAACACCCGCATGCTGTGGCTGGAAACACCCAGCAACCCTACCATGCAGATTTCCGACATCAAGGCATTGGCGGCGCTTGCCCATGAAAAGGGAGTGCGCGACGTGGTGGTTGATTCAACCTATGCCACGCCAATGGCCACGAAGCCCTTGAGCCTTGGCGCGGATTTCGTGGTTCATTCGCTCACCAAATACATTGGCGGCCATGGTGATGCCATGGGCGGGGCTGTTCTTGGCCGCAAAACCGATCTTGATGCCCTCAACCTGGAAGCAACGGTGCATTTCGGCGGCGTGCTTTCGCCTTTCAATGCCTGGCTCATCATGCGAGGTGCCGCCACGCTGCCGCTTCGGATGAAGGCGCATCAGGAAGCCGCCATGACGCTGGCCACGCGCCTTGAGGGGCACCCCGCCATCAAGCGGGTTTTCTATCCCGGCCTTGCCTCCCATCCGCAACACGGGCTCGCCAAAGCCCAAATGAAAAACTTTTCCGGCATGATGACCTTTCAGACCCATGAGGCCGGCTTGGCGGTGGCCAAGCGCATGGTGAAGCAGCTCGAATTGATTCACTATGCCGTGTCGCTGGGCCATCTCCGCAGCCTCATCTACTGGATTGGAACCGATGATATCGAGCAGTCCACCTTCCGCCACGGACCGGAAGCGGCCTCGCGGTTCCGCAACTACATGGGCGACGGGGTGTTCCGCCTGTCGGCCGGCATCGAAGATGGCGATGACCTCTGGGCCGATCTGGTCAGGTGTTTTTAGCCTGCAAATCCCTGGCCTTGAACCGGCGATAGGACCGGATGCTGAAAGGAATGAGGGCGAGATAGGCAAAAGCCATGAGCGTGAGCGTCTCCCAGGGGAAAGCGATGAGGCAAACGATGGCCAAGGCGCCGCCGCCCAGAATGGGAAGCACCAGATCACGCGGCACACGCGGGCGCATGGTTTTTCCCGAATAGGTGGGCACACGGCTCACCATCAGAAGGGCAACGGCCACGACATACACTGCAATCAAACCCGAATAGGTATGGCCATCATGCACGAAGCCAAGAAAGCCCACATACATGGGCAGCATGGCTAGCCCGGCGCCTGCCGGGGCGGGCGCTCCGCTGAAGAAGCCTGCCGACCATTCGGGTTTGTCCGTGTCATCGAGGGCCACATTGAAGCGGGCGAGGCGCAGCGCGCAACAGACCGCCAGGATGAGGGCAACGACCCAGCCCATGGTCCGCATGTCGTTGAGCGACCAGAGATAGAGCAGGATTGCGGGGGCCACGCCGAAATTCACAAAGTCGGCCAGTGAATCAAGTTCCGCGCCAAAGCGCGAGGTGCCCTTGAGAAAGCGCGCCAGCCTGCCGTCAAGGGCATCCAGCACAATCGATATGATGACGGCGCCCACGGCCAGTTCATAGCGGCCTTCGATGCCAAGCCTTATGGCGGTGATGCCGCTGCACAGGGCCAGAAGGGTGATGAGATTCGGCAGGAGGAAACGCACCGGCACCTGCTTGAAGCGCCGGCCATTGGCTGGCTTTTTTGGGACGTCAATTTCAAGATCTTCGGCCACGGTCAGCTTGTCCGTGCCAGGCGTTCGCCCTCGGGCGAGGTGAGGTCGGCAAATACCGTTTCACCGGCAATAGCGCACTGGCCTACAGCGACCAGCGGGTTCGCGCCCTTTGGCAGATACACATCGACGCGGCTGCCGAAACGGATAAGGCCAAGCCTTTGCCCTGCGGCCAGACGCTCGCCCTCGCTTACAAATTTGACGATCCGGCGGGCGATCAATCCGGCAATCTGGACAACGCCGAGCTTGCCGCCACCAGCGAGTTCCAGCGTGAAGGCCTGGCGCTCATTGTCTTCGCTTGCCTTGTCGAGTTCGGCGTTCAGGAACACGCCCGGGATGTACGTGATCCTGGCAATCTTCGCGTCGATGGGCGAGCGATTCACGTGCACGTTAAAGACATTCATAAAAACCGAAATACGGATCGTGGGTTCGCGCTCAAGATCAAGTTCGGGCGGCGGGATGACTTTTTCGATGGCTGAGATGCGGCCATCGGCGGGCGAAATCACCAGCCCTGCCCGCTGCGGCGTCACCCGTTCCGGGTCGCGGAAAAAATAGGCACACCAGGCGGTGGCTACGACGCCAAGCCAAGCCAGTGCATTCCAGTCCAGCCAGAACAGGACGAGTGTAACGCCTGCAAAAATGGCGATGAAGCGATAGCCCTCGCGGTGGATGGGGACAAATGCCGAAGTCATGCTGTTAACAATGGACATGGGGCTCATCTAGCGCGGATTACGTGGTTTGGCAAAGTGAACCGGCGGCCTTCACGGGGTGTAAACCCTTGCGAGCGGCGTGGGCCAGCCGGGCGGGCGATCCTCGGGATCATTGAGCTTATCAGCCTCGGCCTGGGTGAGCACGCGGCGGGCCTGATCGGCCTCGCGCTGGCGGTTCCACATGGCGGCATAGATGCCTTTCTTGCGCAGCAGCTTGTCATGGGTTCCGCGCTCGGCGATCCTGCCACCATCAAGCACAATGATTTCATCGGCATCGACGACCGTGGACAGCCGGTGGGCAATCACCAGGGTGGTGCGGCCTTTCGAAACCTTGCGGAGTGCTGCCTGAATTTCCTGTTCGGTGAAACTGTCGAGCGCCGATGTCGCCTCGTCGAGCACCAGAATGGGCGGGCCTTTCAAAATGGTCCGGGCGATGGAGACGCGCTGCTTCTCGCCACCGGACAGTTTCAAGCCGCGCTCGCCCACCATGGAGTCGTAACCCTTCGGCAGGCTCAAAACGAATTTGTGGATTTGCGCCATCTTGGCCGCGGCTTCGACTTCGGCATCACTGGCATCGGGCCTGCCGTAGCGGATGTTGTAGCGGATAGTGTCATTGAACAGCACCGTATCCTGCGGCACCATGCCGATGGCGGCGCGCAGGGATTTTTGCGTGACTTCGGCGATGTCCTGCCCGTCAATGGTGATGCGGCCGGCGGTCAATTCATAAAAACGGTAGAGCAAACGGGAAATAGTGGATTTGCCCGCCCCTGAGGGACCGACTATGGCCACCGTATGCCCTGCCGGAACCGTGAACGAGAGGCCACGGATGATCGGCCTTTCCTTGTCGTAGGCAAAGCTCACGTTCTCGAAAGCGAGTTCGCCCTTGGAGGCTTTGAGGGGGGCCGCACCCGGCTTGTCCTTGATCTCGGCATTCACAGCAAGCAGCGAGAACATGCCTTCCACGTCGATCAGGCCCTGCTTGATTTCACGGTAGGACGAGCCGATGAAGTTCAACGGCATGTAAAGCTGCACCATCAGGGCATTGATCATCACGAAATCGCCGATGGTGGCCTGCCCCTTGGTGATGGCGTAGGCCGACATGGCCATGACAATGGTCAGGCCGGTGGCGAAGATGACGGTTTGGCCGGCGTTCAACACCGCAAGCGACACCCAGGTTTTCACCGCGGCCTTTTCATATTGCAGCATGGACACATCGAAGCGGGCGGCCTCGTGCTCCTCGTTGCCGAAGTATTTCACGGTTTCGAAATTCAACAGGCTGTCGATCGCCTTGGTGTTGGCGTCCGTATCGGCTTCATTCATGTCGCGGCGGATATTGATGCGCCATTCGGTGGCGGCGTAGGTGAACCAGAGATAGAAAACCACCGTGCCCAGGATGACAGCGGCGTAAATCCAGCCGAAGGACCACGTCAATGCTCCGGCCACGAGGGCAATTTCAAGGGCCGTCGGAAAAGTATTGAAGAGCGAGAAGCGCAGCACAGTGTCCACGCCGGCGGTGCCGCGCGAAATGATCCGCGACAGGCCGCCGGTGCGGCGCTCGAGATGAAACTTGAGCGAGAGGGCATGAAGGTGGCGGAAGGTGCGGATGGAGAGTTCGCGCACGGCGCGCTGGCCAACCTTGGCGAATATAGCGTCGCGGATCTGCGCCAGCACCACCATGGAAATGCGGCCCACGCCATAAGCCAGCACAAAAAAGAACGGAACGCTGAAGGCGATAGCCGCAGCATTTCCTGACGCCGTCAAGGCATCGGTTGCATACTTGAAGCTATAGGGGGTGAGAACGGTAATCACCTTGGAAACGACCAAGGCGATCATTGCCAGGACCACACGGACCTTTAAATCCATGCGGCCATCCGGCCACAAATAGGGCAAGAGGCTTTTCAGGGTTTGCCATTGGTTTCCATCGCCGCTGGCGAAGTTCGCAGGGCTGGTCGGCAATTTTCGGCTCATTAAGTCTGTGACCTTTTACTGCCCCGTTGCTGCGGCAGCTTCCGGCGTGAGGAAAATCTGGCCGGGGTAAATCAGCTCAGGCTTGCGGATCTGATCCTTGTTGGCTTCGTAGATCACCGTGTACATCATGCCTTTGCCATAGATCTGGCGGGAGAGCTTCCACAGGTTGTTGCCGGGCTGGATGATAATCTGGGTGGGCTTGGCTGCGGCTTCGGCCGCGGAGTCTGCTGCGGCAGGAACCTGGGCTGCCACAACGGCAGGCTCTTCGGTGGCGGGCTCAACGGCCGGGGTTGCTTCCGCCGGTGCGGCTGCGGCTGGCGTTTCGGCAGCGGCCGGGGCTTCAGGGGCGGCGGCTTCAGCCACCGGGGCTGGCGGGGTTGCAGCCGGAACTTCCTCGGCGGTTGCCACCTCAACAGGTTTGGGCGCTTCAGGAATTTCGGGGGTTACAGGAGCCGCTGCCACCTTGGCTGGCTCTTCGCGGTAGAAAGGCATTTCGATGCGGCTCTTCACGGCCCCGTCGCTGCCAATTTCATCGGCGCGCAGGGCGTGGGGGCCGACGGTCAGCGGCGAGACGCCGGCAAAGGACCAGCTGCCCTTGTCATTGATGTCGGCCAGACCATAGGCATTGTTGTCGACATAGAGCTGCACCTTGCTGCCCGCCGGGCCACGGCCGCCAAACACGATGTTTCCGGTCTGGTCATAGTCAACCGTATCGAGATTGACGGTTTTGGAGGGCGGCAGGGCGGGCTTTGCCGGAACCTGGACAACCTGGGTTGGCTCATCGGGCTTCAACACCGCCACCATGGGGGTATCGACGGCTCCGGCCTTCACATCGACGGCCACCGAGTCAGCCGAGGCAATGACCACCTCGTTGCTCCTGGATTCAATTGACAGGGCGCCGGGGCCGGTGGGCAGCGGCTTGTCGGGGGTGACCACAAAGGCTCCATCTTCATTGGCAACTGCCGTTCCAACGGCAACGCCATTGAACTTGACGACCACTTCCGCTCCGGGCGCGGCCCGGCCGGCGATCAGGGCATCGCCCGTAGGCTCGACCCGCACCGTATCAAAACTCGGGACTATCGGGGCCTTTTCAACGGGCTCGGCTGCTGCTGGCGGAGGCTCCGCTGCTGCTGCCGGGGGCTCGGCTGCGATCACGGGTTCGGCGGGTTTTGGCGGCTCAACCAGCGGCGGCTCTTCCACCTTTGCCACTTCCACAGGCGGCGCAGGTGCCGGCTCCACCACAGGGGCAGGTGCGGGTGCCGGCTCA
>JBBQNU010000153.1:0-7566 GCA_038330285.1 Hyphomicrobiales bacterium
CCAGACAATTGCTTCGGCCACTTCCATGGCGGTGCCTTCGCGCTGCATGGGAAGCTGCGCACGCATCTGTGCAACACGGTCCGGCTCGCCACCGGAGGCGTGGATATCCGTGTCGATGATTCCGGGACGGACTCCATTCACGCGAATTCCTTCAGCCGCCACTTCGCGGGCCAGGCCTAAGGTGAAAACATCGATTGCCCCCTTGCTGGCGGCATAGTCGACAAACATGCCGGGGGCACCGAGGGTCGTCGCGGCTGAAGACAGATTGACGATTGCGCCCCCTGTTCCACCGTGGCGCGTGGACATGCGTTTCACCGCCTCACGGGCGCAAAGGAAGGAGCCCGTGATGTTGATGGCGAACATGCGCGCCAATCTCTCGGCTGACATCTCGTCAACCCTGGCCTTCACATCGACAACCCCCGCATTGTTGACCAGCACTTTCAACTGGCCAAACTGGTCGGCGGTCTTGAAAAGCGCCACAATGTCCTTTTCACTGGCCACATCGCCTTTGATCGCCGCGGCCATGCCGCCCGCCTTTTCAATCTGGGTAACAACGGCCTTGGCCGCCGCCGCATTCGACACAAAGTTCACCACAACAAGGTAGCCCGCCTTTGCCAGCAATAGGCTGGTTGCAGCGCCGATACCCCGGCTTCCGCCAGTTACGATGGCGACATCAGGCTTCTGGGCCATGGACCGGCGCTCCTATAAATCCAACAGCGCGCGCTGCGGGTCTTCGAGGCTTTCCTTGACGCGCACGAGGAAGGTGACGGCTTCCTTGCCATCGACGATGCGGTGGTCGTAGGAGAGCGCCAGGTACATCATGGGGCGGATTACCACCTGGCCGCCAATGGCCACGGGGCGGTCCTGGATCTTGTGCATGCCGAGAATGCCGGATTGCGGAGCATTGAGGATGGGGGTGGACATCAGAGAGCCATAAACGCCGCCGTTTGAAATGGTGAAGGTGCCACCCTGCATGTCGGCGATCTGCAGCTGGCCATCTCGGGCTTTCTTTCCATGTTCGGCAATGGTATTTTCGATGGTGGCAAAGGACATGCGGTCAGCATCGCGCACCACGGGAACCACAAGGCCCTTCTCGGTGCCCACGGCGATGCCTAGGTGGTAGTAGTTCTTGTAAACCAGATCTTCGCCGTCAATTTCGGCGTTGACCGCGGGCACATCCTTCAGGGCCTGGATCACGGCCCTGGCAAAGAAGCTCATGAAGCCGAGCTTCACGCCGTGCTTTTTCTCAAACACATCCTTGAAGGAATTGCGCAAGGTCATCACGGCGCTCATGTCCACCTCATTGAAGGTGGTGAGCATGGCGGCGGTGTTCTGGGCTTCCTTTAAACGCCGCGCAATGGTGAGGCGCAGCCTCGACATTTTCACGCGCTCTTCAGCGCCCGAAGGGGCAGGAGCCGCGGCGGGCATGCTCACCGGAATCGCAGCAGGTTTGGCCAATTGCTCGATGACATCACCCTTGGTCAGGCGGCCATCCCGCCCGGTGGCGGGGATGGTTGCAGGGTCAAGCTTGCTTTCAGTGACGATCTTGCACACGGCAGGCGACAGCGGGGCTTCCACTTTGGCAGGTTCGGCGATCTTTGCGGGAGCCGGTGCGGCAGCGGGAGCCGCTGCTGCGGGTTTGGCGGCTGCGCCGGCAGCACCTTCTTCAATGGCGCCGAGCAAGGCACCGACATTGACCGTGGTTCCCGCTGCTGCGGAAATTGATGATAGCTTGCCGGAGGCGGGGGCCGGCACTTCCACCGTTACCTTGTCGGTTTCGAGCTCGACCATGGGCTCATCGGCCTTCACCGCATCGCCGACATTCTTGAACCATTTTGCAATTGTCGCTTCGGTGACGGATTCACCGAGGGCAGGCACGCGAATTTCTTTAGCCATTCTTTTCTTTCCTGAAACTCCAGATCGCGATGAGTTTTGATTGTTTCAATCAAAACTCATAAACGTGATTGTCTTCTATAGCGGTGCATGATTGCTTCGCCAAAGTAAGCACTTTGGCGCATCATGCACTGCCCAGGGCCGCTTCAAGAAAATCTTTCAATTCCTTGAGATGCCTGCTCATCAATCCGGTTGCGGTGGAAGCTGACGGATTGCGCCCCGCATACCTGGCTTTTGCATTTGTTGCCTTGAGATAATCCAGAACGCGGTCGATGTTGGGCTGGGCATAGGTCCAGGCTCCCATGTTCATGGGTTCTTCCTGGCACCAGACAAATTCGGCCGATTTGAAGCGGGCGAGCTCCTGGATCAGGGCCTTGTGCGGCCAGGGATAAAGCTGCTCGACGCGCAACAAATAAATATCGGTGAGGCCGCGCTTCTCGCGCTCCTCATAGAGATCGAAATAGACCTTGCCGGAACACATCACCACGCGGCGGATCTTGTCGTCGGCCACGAGCTTGATGGGCTGGTCCTTCAGCGCTTGGGCGTCATCCCAGAGAATGCGGTGGAAGGAGGTGCCTTCGGCAAACTCCTCCAGCTTCGAGGTGGCGCGCTTGTTCCTGAGCAGGGATTTCGGCGTCATCATGATCAGGGGCTTGCGGATGTCGCGCTTCAACTGGCGGCGCAGGATGTGAAAATAATTGGCCGGCGTGGTGCAGTTGGCGACCTGCATGTTGTCTTCGGCGCACATCTGCAGGAAGCGTTCAAGCCTTGCGGAGGAGTGCTCCGGCCCCTGGCCCTCATAGCCGTGCGGCAGCAGGCAGACGAGGCCCGACATGCGCAGCCATTTGCGCTCGCCGGAGGATATGAACTGGTCGAACACCACCTGGGCGCCATTGGCGAAATCGCCGAACTGCGCCTCCCACAGTGTGAGCGTGTTGGGCTCGGCCAGCGAATAGCCATATTCAAAGCCCAGCACGGCTTCTTCCGAGAGCATGGAATTGATGATTTCGATCTTGTACTGCTGGTCCTTGGCGAGATGGTTGAGCGGCGTGTAGAATTTGCCGGTCTGCTGGTCGACGAGCACCGCGTGGCGCTGCGAGAAGGTGCCGCGCTGCACGTCCTGGCCGGACAGCCTGATCCTGAAGCCGTCATTGAGCAGGGTGGCGAAGGCAAGGTTTTCGCCCATGGACCAGTCAAGCCCCACGCCCTCTTCGATCATCTTGTGGCGGGCATCGAGCACGCGCTGCATGGTCTTGTGCACCGAGAAGGTTTTCGGGGCCTTGGTGATTTTCAGCCCGAGGTCTTTCAGTATCTTGATATCAACACCGGTCAGACCTTTACGCGGGTCGTCCAGGTCCTTGGCTGATTTCATGCCGGACCAGCGGCCGTCGAGCCAATCGGCCTTGTTGGCCTTGTAGCCTTCGGATGCTGAAAAATCCTCATCCAGGCTCTTGCGGTAGGCGGCCTTCATGGACTCGAATTCTTCCGCGGTGATGACGCCTTCGGCAATGAGCCGCTTGGAATAGACATTCACGATGGTTTCGTGGGACGAGATCGCCTTGTACATCAGGGGCTGGGTGAAGAACGGCTCGTCGGTTTCGTTGTGCCCGAACCGGCGGTAGCAGAACATGTCGATGACCACGGGCTTCTTGAACTTCTGGCGGAATTCCGTGGCGATCTTGGCGGCATAGACCACGGCTTCCGGGTCGTCACCGTTGGCATGGAAGATCGGCGCTTCGATCATCTTGGCCACATCAGAGGGATAGGGCGAGGAGCGGGCAAAATGCGGACTGGTGGTGAAGCCGATCTGATTGTTGACGATGAAATGAATGGAGCCGCCCGACCTGTGGCCGCGCAGGCCCGACAGTCCGAAACATTCCGCCACCACGCCCTGGCCGGCAAAGGCGGCATCGCCATGGATGAGCAGGGGCAATACGCTTTTGCGCTCCCGGTCGCCACGCTGGTCCTGCTTGGCGCGGGCCTTGCCCAGCACGACGGGATCGACGATTTCGAGATGCGAGGGATTGGCGGTGAGCGAGAGGTGAACCGTGTTGTTGTCAAACACCCTGTCGGAGGAAGACCCCAGGTGATATTTGACGTCGCCTGAACCTTCCACTTCATCGGGGGTGGAAGAGCCGCCCTTGAATTCATGGAAAATGGCGGAGAAGGGCTTGCCCATCACATTGGCCAACACATTGAGGCGGCCGCGGTGGGCCATGCCGAGAACGATTTCCTTGATGCCCAATTGGCCGCCGCGCTTGATGATCTGCTCAAGGGCCGGAATCATGCTCTCGCCGCCATCAAGGCCGAAACGCTTGGTGCCGGTGTATTTCACGTTAAGAAAATTCTCGAACCCCTCGCCCTCGATGAGCTTGCGCAGGATGGCCTTCTTGCCTTCGCGGGTGAAGGAAATTTCCTTGTCGGCGCCTTCGATGCGCTGCTGCAGCCAGCCCTTTTGCACGGGGTCGGAGATGTGCATGAATTCCACACCCAGGGTGTGGCAGTAGGTGCGTTTCAGGATATCGGTGATCTGGCGGATGGTGGCCTGCTCAAGGCCCAGCACCTTGTCGAGGAATATGGGGCGGTCAAGGTCGGCCTCGCTGAAGCCATAGGTCGCGGGGTCGAGTTCCGGCTGGGCCGGGCGCTCGGCCAATCCGAGCGGATCGAGATCGGCGGCCAGGTGGCCGCGCATGCGGAAGGCGCGGATCATCATCAGGGCGCGCACCGAATCCATGGTGGCCTTGCGCACTTCATCAACGGAAAGCGGGGTATCCGCAGCCTTGGACTTGGCCTCGATCTTGCCCCCAACGGCTTTTTCTACCGCAGGCCAGTTGCCGTCGAAGGCGGAGACGAGATCGCCCGTCGGCGCCAGCGGCCAGTCCTTGCGGGCCCAGGATGGGCCTGAAACCTGCTGCTTGGCAGAGACCGGGTCATCGTCAAGACCGGCAAAAAACTGCCGCCAGCGGACATCCACGGCGGCGGGGTTTTCCAGATATTTGGCGTAAAGCCCCTCAATGAATTGGGCATTGCCGCCATAGAGGAATGAGGATTGTTCAAAAGCCGTAATCAGGTCTGTCTTGTTCATCGCCATCACTTCCGAAAGCCAGTAACTCTGTCCGGCCTTAGAGATATACTACCCAAAGTTTTCTTTGTCTTATCAACGTTTCAATTTCTTCATTAATGTCTTGCCAAGCATTGCAGGCGAATCCGAGACGGCAATTCCGGCCCGTTTCATCGCCTCAATCTTCGATTCGGCTCCGCCCTTGCCGCCCGAGATAATGGCGCCGGCATGGCCCATGCGGCGGCCGGGAGGGGCGGTGCGGCCGGCAATGAAGCCTGCCATGGGTTTCTTGATCTTGGACTTGCGGATGAATTCGGCCGCATCTTCTTCAGCGGAACCGCCGATTTCGCCGATCATGATGATGGAGAGGGTCTTGGGGTCGGCCAAAAACATTTCCAAAATGTCGATAAACTCCGTGCCTTTGACGGGATCGCCGCCAATGCCGACGGCGGTCGTCTGGCCAAGGCCTTCCTGGGTGGTCTGGAACACTGCTTCATAGGTAAGCGTTCCCGAGCGCGAGACAATGCCGACCGAGCCCTTCTTGAAGATATTTCCCGGCATGATGCCGATCTTGCATTCATTTGGTGTGAGCACGCCGGGGCAGTTCGGGCCGATGAGGCGGGTTCTGGAGCCCACCAGGGCGCGCTTCACCTTCACCATGTCCTGCACCGGAATGCCTTCGGTGATGCAGACCACAAGGGGACTTTCCGCATCGATGGCTTCGAGAATGGCGTCCGCCGCAAAGGGCGGCGGCACATAGATCACGGAGGCATCGGCGCCGGTTCTTTCGCGGGCCTCCATCACCGTATCATAGACGGGCAGGCCAATGTGCTTGGTGCCGCCTTTGCCGGGCGTGACACCCGCCACCATCTGGGTGCCATAGGCAATCGCCTGTTCGGTGTGGAAGGTGCCGTTGTTG
Organism: Hyphomicrobiales bacterium; assembly: GCA_038330285.1. Lineage (GTDB taxonomy): Bacteria > Pseudomonadota > Alphaproteobacteria > Rhizobiales > Aestuariivirgaceae > Aestuariivirga. The sequence goes on from JBBQNU010000153.1 coordinate 5,874, forward strand.
CCGGTAATGCCCTGGCAGATGACCTTGGTTTTCTTGTTGATGAGAATGGACATTAGGATGGCCTTCTTTTTTGCATGCAGAAATTCACGGCGCGAATTACGGCATATGCCGCCCATAGGCCGAATGCTCCAACCAACAACGCGAATGATGCGAAAGCCGGGCCTGGCATCGAAGCTTCGTCAGGAAAATGTTCATTAAGCAAGTTGTCGGCCAACAAAGGCCAGAGCGTAATCATAAGCCCAACGATTGCCACAATCACTCCGGCTAACATTTTGGAACTTGTTGTCCAATTTGCTCTGCGCATCGCTTTGCTAGCAAACCAGTATCCAGAAGATAGCAAGAGCAAAGCAATCAGAGGTGCCCAAAGTATTACCGCATCTGACATCAGGCCGCATCCTTCACAGCTCTAACGATCTTCTTGGCTGCGTCGTCGAGATTGTCGGCGGAGATGACGTTGAGCTGGGAGTCCTTGATGATCTTCTTGCCGAGATCGACATTGGTGCCTTCGAGGCGCACCACGAGGGGAACCTGCAGGCCCACTTCCTTCACGGCGGCGATCACGCCTTCGGCGATGATGTCACATTTCATGATGCCGCCGAAGATATTGACGAGGATGCCTTTGACGCGCGGATCGGCGGTGATGATCTTGAAGGCGGCGGTGACCTTTTCCTTCGTCGCCCCGCCACCCACATCGAGGAAGTTGGCGGGTTCCATGCCGTAGAGCTTGATGATGTCCATGGTGGCCATGGCAAGGCCTGCGCCATTCACCATGCAGCCGATGGAACCATCGAGCGCCACATAGGAGAGGTCATATTTCGAGGCCTCGATTTCCTTGGGATCTTCCTCGCTCAAATCGCGATAGGCTTTGATATCGGGATGGCGATCCAGCGCGTTGTCGTCGAAATTCATTTTGGCATCGAGGCAAACGAGATGGCCGTCCTTGGTAATGACCAGCGGATTTATTTCGAGAAGGCTCATGTCCTTTTCGGTGAAGGCCTTGTAGAGCTGGCCCATCATCTTCACGCACTGCTTGACCTGGTCGCCTTCGAGCTTCAGTGCGGCGGCAATGCGGCGGCCCACGAAGGGGGCGTAGCCGCTGGCGGGGTCCACATGGATGGTGGCGATTTTGTCGGGAGTCTTGGCGGCCACCTCTTCGATGTTCATGCCGCCTTCGGTGGAGGCGATGAAGGCAACGGTCGAGGTCTCGCGGTCCACGAGGCAGGAGAGATAGAGTTCCTTGGCGATGGCGGTGCCTTCTTCGATGTAGAGGCGCTGCACAAGTTTGCCTGCGGGGCCGGTCTGATGGGTCACCAGTGTCATGCCCAGCATGCGTTGGGCTTCGGCCTTCACCTCGGCCACGGACTTTACAACTTTCACGCCGCCGCCCTTGCCGCGGCCACCCGCATGGATTTGGGCTTTCACCACCCAGACGGGGCCGGGTTGGCTTTCGGCTGCCTTTACCGCCTCATCAACGGTTAAAGCCGCGATGCCTTTGCCGGTCGGGACGCCGAAGGCGCGCAAAACTTCCTTGGCCTGGTATTCGTGAATGTTCATCGGTGATCAGCCTTATGCGAGGTCCGGAGCGATTTTCTTAGCGGCATCCATCAGGGCCTCAACGGCGGCCAAGGATTTCTTGAATCCGGCTTTCTCTTCGCCATCAAGCTTGATCTCGACGATGCGCTCAACCCCGCCC
>JBBQNU010000154.1:0-7485 GCA_038330285.1 Hyphomicrobiales bacterium
ATAGGGCTGCAGCGAGCCTTTTCTGCCCGTTTCAGTCAATCCCACAGCGTAGAGCACGCCCAATGGCACCTTGTGCTTGGCGGAGGCCGAAATCATCTCGCGTTCACAGATATTCAAATTCGCCGCCATGCCCACGCTGCCGGCGCAGAGGCTAGACAAAAACACCGCTGCCGCGGCGAGGGCCAGGCGCCGGCAAGTGGGTTCCTTGACCGTTTTCAAAGTCCGATGCAGATACATGATGTCCTCGCGCTTTTTGAAACGGATTTTGATTTTCTTCACTTGTTCCGGGATGCTGCCTGCCGCCCTGCCCCACCTGAGCCTCCTGTGACGGATTGCTGGCCGCAACGCTGCGCTGCGGCGGATTTGGGTCGGCAGTACTCACCGCTATCGAGATCGACGCATCCCCGATGTCGTAACCCGCCTGCCCCATGAGGTCTTTCAGGGCCTGATGGTCATTTAGCAGGAGCGTTTCCACCGCCTTGTTCGTGACTTCAATTTGCAGTCTCAGCTCATCACCACGCAGATGCATGGCAACTTTGATCTTGCCCAGGTCATCGGGATGCAACTGTATCTGGATGCTTTTCACTATGTCAGGCCGCGGATCCGGTGCCGGCCTGCCGCTGGCAACCACAGGGGCGGGAAGTGGGCCGCCCAGATCATCGGTTACAATTTTCGCAACTTGCGCAACGAAAGAGGTGGAAGCTGCCGGTGAAAATGAGGTTTCCACCTTGATCACGCGCAGTTCGACATCAGGAACTTTTGGCTGGGAGATTTCCGTGGGAGCCTGTGCCTGAAGAATTTCCTTGAGAACCGGAAGAGCCTCCGTCCTAGGGGGCCCATTGGATTGGATTTGGGGGCTTTTGTCAGTGCGTTCGACAAATTTCCCTGGGTCCAGGGCTTTCAGTTCAGGAAATTTCGGCGCGTCAGGATTAGCGGCATCTTTTGATCCATTCCCAGGGGCACCGTCTTCAGTTTGCTTGGTGTTTGCGCCTTGAGTTTCACCTCTGCGAACAACACCTGAGAGCACCGCCGCCGCGACAACCGGGGGCGGTGCCGGTTCACCGCCGCCGGCCTGTTTCTGGGCAACCGCCGCAATGACTTGAAGATACTGCTTCATGTCAACGGGTATCGCGGGCTGCAGAGTTTTCTCTTCTGCTGGCAAATCCTCTTTCCTGTCGCCGGTATCCACCTCCTCATCCCTGATGGTAGGTTTCGCAGGAAGGACGCATGCGACAGGCACCTCCACTGCAGCATTTTTTGAAAGCGCCACGTCTGCGAGTACATCCGGGAACATGTCCGGCATTTTTCCATGCTGACGGCCAGTGTTGCCCGCACGGGTTCTATGGGCTGCAGCGCCAGCCGCAGGCTTGATATCAATTTCCAGTGATGGAATCAGTCTGTTCATTTTGTGGGGTCCGGATCTGCGAGCGCGGTTTTTGCCCTCGCCAGTAGGCTGACGTATGCTGGTGGCTGGTCCTTTTCGAGCCCGGCAGCAACCTGCGGCTTGATTGACTCTTCTTCCCTTGTTTCCGGTTTGCGGGATATCTGGCGGCTCAGCTCCAATGCCTTTTCTAGAAGCAACCTGTCACTTGGATCCAGAAGCGATTTGTCTGTTTTTGCCAGCATTGTCTTGCCTGTCTCATGGTCCTCGCCCGCAATCATGATGGCCCCTTCATACAGATTTGATCTGGCCATATCGGCACTACCCGCCCCGGACAGTTCGCGAGCGCTTTGCGCGCTGGAAATCGCCAGCGCGTGCCGGCCATGGCCCACCGCGGCCTTGCCAATCATCAACAGTATTTCCCTGTAGTCGGCGGGGGGAAGATCCTTCAAAATGAGGTTCAGGCGAGGCATTGTTCCGCCGGCTTTCAGGTAATCCAATTCGATCAGGCTATGCGTGAGGCTTTCCTCGAAATCCTTCCAGTACAGGGATTTTGGAAATCGCCTGATGTAGGACGAGGCACAGTGCTCGAGTTGCTCGATGTCGGGCAATTTCCCGGCGAAACTTATGCAGCGGCGCAAGGCACCTTCTTCCACGAGCGTGCCGGGCATGAAGGCGCGAGCCGTGCCCAGCAGCGACAGGGCAGCCTTTATATCGTCCGCAGACGTGAGAATGGCCTTTACCAGCGCCACTCTCCCGCCAAGCGTTGGCGGAAGGCTGGCAAGATCGATGGTTCCCAGGAACTTGCTTGCGCCCGCCTTGTCGCCTCTCGCATAGGCCAACGCGCCATCCAGCAGCACCTTGCTTTCCGGGTCAATCTTCAGAGGGATTAACCGCCTCTCGGCCACATTCGGGTTGCCGCCGCTGAACAGATAAACCGCGACGGCCCGCAGGTTTCTAACATCCTGCAAATCCGATTCTTTTGCATTCGTGAGGTCAGTTCCCATTTGCACAATCAGCTTGGACTGCAAATCAACAGCAGCAATGTCCCCCGACGCGGTTGCATCCTGTATTTTCTCCAGAGTCCGGGCCGCATTGCGAAACTGCATGTTGGCCGAGCCGCTTGCACATTCATTGCTTGCAGCTGCAAGGAAAGTTGCGGACAACAGTATCGCGCCAAGGGTTTTTCTCACGGCTGGGCAACCTTGAGCAGGATTTCGATGCGCCGGTTTCCGGCAGATTCGGGCGCCTCGGGGAATTTCAAGTCACGGTCGGCGTAGCCCTCGATCCGCTCCACGCTGTTCTCATCAACGCCCGCCCTTATCAGCATGTAGTAGGCCATCTGCGCCCGGGCCGTCGACAGGCGCCAGTTATCGTAGTCAGGGTTGCGGAAGGGCCGTGCATCGGTATGCCCCCTGATGACAATCTTGCCTTTGTAGTCCTGCAGCGTGCCCGCCACTTTTTCCATGAGAAGCACCAGCTGGGGCCTCGGTTCGGCCGATCCGACCGCAAACATGTCGAAGCTTAGGCTGTCCGTCAGGCTGATGAGAACGCCTTCCTTGGTTTGCTTCACTTCAAGCGTGGGGTTGTGGGCCGGGGCAGATTGCTTCATTTTCTCCATGAGCTGCTGGCGGACGGCAATCGCTGTTTTGGTGTCTGCTTCCGCCGGTTTTGTTTCCTTTTTTGCCTCTATGGGTTTGGCATCGCCGGCAGGCTTTGCAGGCGCTGCAGCGGGCTCCTTTGTTGGGGCTTTAACGATGGGAGATGGCGGAATGACTTTGGCTTCCGGGGCCTTGGGTGGCAGGGCAGCAATGACTTTAGCCGGTTGTTTTGGCAATGCATCCTGACCTGCTTTTTCGTTTGCCGCTTTCTCTGCCGCAGCTTCTTCTGCTAGGGCCTCCTTTGCCGCAGCCTTCTTGTCCGGCTCGGGGACAGACTTCCAGGCAAACGGATCAAAGGGATCACGAAAGGCTTCGCCGCCCTTGCGGCCGGGTTCAGCGATTTCGACGATCGCCAAGCCTTTCTTCGAATGGCCAGGAGGCGCTCCCTCGGAGCCCTGGCCTGCCAGCTGGGCCAGAATTCCATAGGGATTCTTGAAAATCTGCTCTTCGGTAAACTGCGCCTGGTACTGTTCTTTTTCCGGTGGAGCCTGGCTTTTTACCTCGCTTTGCTGCCCTGGCTCGGTCTTCTCGGCCTTTTCGCCAGTAGAGGTGACTTTCGTGGGCTCATTCAAACCCTTTTTTGAAGTTGACGCATCTGTCAGCTTGACCGGATTGAAATAGCTTGCAACCTGCGCCTTGGTCTTTTCGTTTGCCGCATTGATCAGCCACATCACGAGAAAAAACGCCATCATTGCCGTCACAAAATCGGCATAGGCGATCTTCCATGCGCCGCCATGGTGGCCATGGTCGTCATCATGCCTCCTGCGGACAATGATAATCGAGTCCACGGGATGACCGGCGTTGCTTGCGCTATTCATGGACCCACACCGTGGATGCCATCAATCCAGCTTTTGATGCGGGTTGTTATGGAAAAATTGTTGCCCCTTGCCTTGAGCTCCGTTCCCGGCAGGGCTTCCACGATGACATCTATCTCTCTCTGCTCTAGCCGGCTTTTGAGCCCCGCCACCAGGTCTTCAGGCCCCGACAGGAAAAGCGATCCCTTGAAGTCGTCCTTCAGGGCGCTCTCAAGGATTTTCTCCAGCTCATCCATTGCCGCCAGCGGAATCATCTTTCCAATGAATGGCGCGAGCACCTGCTGCAATGACTGGCTGATCCCTGCTTCCAAATCCGCGAGAGCCTTGCCAATCAGCCTGATCGATTGCTCACTTGCCTCTTCCACCCATATTTTACGCGCGGTTTCCAGCTCGTTCTTGTGACTGGCCCGCAAATCATTCAATTCCTGGGCGATTTCCGCCCGGGCATTTTCGCCGCCTTTTACCATCCCAAGCGCGTGTGCCGTCGCTATCCTGGACGCAAGCTCTTCCTCCGAAATGTGATTAGCGGATTGACTCGGGTTGTTGCTCTCGGTGCTGCTGCCCAGTGAACCAAACAGCGGAAAAATGCTCAGTTCAGGCAGTAAGCTGGAAAGCCTGTTCATGCGGCGCTCTTTTTGGGTTCAGCCAGCCATTCTTTCAAAATCTTCGCGGCTTTCTCGCTGTCACGGCTGACCAGATCTTCCAGCTTTTGCTGGACGGGATTTTTGAAGCTGCTCGCTTCGGGGAGCTCTGCCACCAACTCGCTGGAACTCATGCTGCCGCTCGGCAGTCCGAGAGGCACGCCCATGGGGGGCAGCTGCTGGCTGGGCGCATTACTTGCACCCAACATGGGCACGCTTTCCGGCGGCTGCGGGGGCTTGCTTTCGAGGATCATGCGCAACATCGGCCGAAGCCCAAGAAGCAGCACAAGAAGGACTACGGTTATGAGGGCAAAGGCGTTTATGAGATTCCCAAGATTGTGCGCAAGATTTTCAACGATGCTGGCGCTGGCCACGGGTTCAAGTGCGATGTCCGATGAGAGGAAATCTTCGGCGGTGAGTTGAATCTTGTCACCGCGCGTTTCGTTTATGCCGCTTGCCGACGATATCAGGGACTGAATCTCGGTCATTTTGGCTGCCAATTGCTCAGGCGTGGGGCTGCCGCCAAGCGCCTTTGAAAGCTGAACCTTGTTGATGATGACGGCAATGGAAAGGGCCTCGATATTGTAGCCCTCGCTCGTCGTCGCCACAGACTTCGAGTTTATCTCATAGTTGGTCAACTCTTCGCGCTTGTCATTCTTTTCTGTGGATTGATCGGGGGCCGCGGTAGGCGTGGCTTCAGTCGGAATGTTCTGATCGACCCCCACGGTGGACTTGCTGTTGTTGTTTTGGGCTTCGCCCTGCTCCTTTACCGTCCGGACTGATCGTTCAACCCGGGACTCCGGATCGTATATGGTCTCATTTGTCTGCCGGCGATCCGTGTTCAGTTTCGCAGTGACGCTGATGCGGAAGTTTTCAAGGCCCAGGAATGGAACAAGGGTCATGCCCACCCGCTCTTCGATGTCCTTCGCCAGGGACTTCTCAAGGGTCACCATGTTCTCGGGCGCCGCAGTAAGGGCATCCTCATGGGACGCAAGGATTGAACCATCGGTGCTGAGAACCGTGACCATATCCTTCGTCATGCCGGGAATGGCAGCACCTACGAGCTGCTGAATGGCGGCGGCATAAAGCTTTCCATCACTCATTTCGGTGCGGATAATGACTGATGCGGAGGGCGGTTCCTTGATGCTTCGGAATGTCCCCTCCTGGGGCAGGACAATGTGAACCCGCGCGGCCTTTATGCCTTTCATCAGCTGAATGGTGCGGGCAAGCTCACCTTCAAGTGCCCTCACCTTGGTGATTTGCTGCATGAAGGATGTCAGACCCATGGACCCGAGGTTATCGAACAGCTCGTAACCGGACTTGTCGCCCTTCGGCAGGCCCTTTTCAGCCAGCAGCATGCGGGCCCTGGCCGTATTGCCATAATCGACCAGCACGGCTGTTCCTTCCGGATTGACGTCAAAAGGAACGCCCGATTCCTCCAAAACGGCGCCAATCTGGCTGACGTCCTGCAAATCAAGGCCGGAGTAAATGACTTCGCGTTGTGGCAAACTGAGATAATAGCTGCTGGTAGCCACCAGGGTAAAAACCGCAATGCCGGCAATGCCGAGGGTCAAAAGCCGCTTCAATCCCAGGCTGGCAAGCCCCGATTGCAAACGCATCAAAAAATCCTGTGCCAAACCAATGCCTCCTGACAACACATGCCTTTGAGGCGCACTTTCGGTGCGGAAACTTGCGTGAGCATTGCAGACACGGAAGGCCGCACCCCGTGCGGGATGCGGCCTTCCTGTCAATGCCCTGATTTCAGGGGTTGAGGCTTACCTGAAGAGGGTGAGAATGCTCTGGCTCTGCTGGTTGGCAATGCTGAGCGACTGAATGCCCAGCTGCTGCTGCACCTGCAGTGCCTGCAGTTTGGTTGATTCCTCGGTCATGTCGGCATCGACAAGCGTGCTGATTCCGCGGTCAACCGCATCCATAAGAGCTCCAACGAAACTTCTTTGCAGGCTCACACGCTGCTTGCTGGCGCCCAGCAAACTGGCGGAATCCGTCATTTCGGTAATTGCCGTGTCGGCGCGTGCAATATGGGCTTCCAGAATGGTGATGTCCGCAGCGCTGTCCGTCAGGGCCGAGATATCCAGCGCCGCAACGCTGGTGCCGGCCACGGCAATGGCACCCGTCGCGTCACGCAGGCCATCAATGATGCCAACGCCGGTGGCACCCGTATCGTACAAAAGCGTGCTGGACGTATCGATGCTGATTGTACCGATCGAAATCGTCCCTGTCGTTGAACGGGTGAACGAAGCAACAATCGATTTGGTGGCATTGTAACCCACTGCCGACGAATCATCGGAAAGCCAGTTCTGGCCCGAGAATACGGCGGAATCACCAATGCTCTGAAGCTGGTTCTGCAATTCGGTAATTTCCGACTGGATCTTGGCACGGTCAACGCCGGGCTGGCGGGCGGCGACAAGCTTGTTCTTGATTTCTTTGGTCATGTCGATGGCGCTGTTGGTGGCGGTATAGGCCACGTCAATCGTGGCGGCGCCAAGTCCCAAAGCATCCTTCACGGTTGAAAGAGCCGAGTTATCCGAACGCATCGTGGTTGCGATTGACCAGTAGGCAGCATTGTCTTCAGCCGAACCGACGCGGTAACCGGTCGAAATGCGCTTCTGGGTTGTCTCAAGAGCCGCGTTGGTCTTGTTGAGACTCTGCAATGCGACCATTGCAGATACGTTTGTATTGATGCTCGACATGGGAAATTGTCCTCATTTGGTGGTTGCAACTGAATGGGAGACATGCCGGATTTGGACCGGAATAGCAGGGCGGCATAATACCTGGGAGCGCTTTGGCTCAACCTGTCATGAATTTACCATAGGAGAACATAGTTTATAATTAGCTAATACGCAGAAGGCCGCCCCCCAAACGGGGTGCGGCCGTCAAGTTTATTAATATATTTTAAAATAGAAAAAAACCAGAAGAGCCCGAGAAATCTCTGGCCCTGCGGGTTGGCAATTCTCAAAGCCTGGATA
>JBBQNU010000155.1:0-7473 GCA_038330285.1 Hyphomicrobiales bacterium
TTGTCGAGGATACGCTCCAGCACGTCGGCCAGACCGTCTGAATTGGCGGAGCTCTGGATGTCATAGCTCATGATTGATCCCGATCTTCACGGTGATAGCGACGTGTCCGGCTGACCTGTAATGGTTCGCCCTCGGCATCGATCTCGACCTCGTAGGTCGCCAAAAGGTCGTTGTCGCCCATTCGCGCGATGCTTTCGATCAGATCCAGATGAACGGTCCATCCGCCTCCGGCCCGTCTTTCGCAGCGACCCACGGAGTCGAAATCAAGAACACTCATGCTTGCGACGGCTTCTTTCGCCACGCCGATTGCCGTTATCATCGAAAAGCGCGCCGGACCGGCTTTGCTGGCCTTAAACATATCGTTCGGTTCGGGCTTCATAGCGGTGTTCCTTGCGCGGGTGTCACGGCACCACCAGGTTGATCAGAAGGGCGCGTTGCGATTGGTTCTTGTCCAGTTCAGCCTGAAAGCTCCGTGCCCGTCCCAGGGCCTGTTCAATTCCCATGCGCAGTCGTTCGGCATCAAACTCCAGCCTGACCAGATCGATGGCGGCTTCCTTGGGTGTTTTTGCAACCCGCGCCGAAGCCATACGAGGGCGGTGCAGTGTCTTTGTCTTGGGGCGGTTCATCGCAATCTCCTTTTATTGTCAGGTTGTTGCGGCAAGTTGCCGGGCAATTTGATCCGCGCTCGGGGTAGGCCCGCGCCCGTTCAACACATCCGCCGTAATCTGGGCAAGCATCGCATCCGACAGCGTGCCGGAGCGCAAGCGCATCGCCGCGATCCGGGCAATCAGGATTGCGGCGCGCATCGAGTTTTTAGAGGTACCTACGGTCCCTTCCTGCAGGTCGTTTAAAAGCCGCACGATCCGTCCGCTCAACTCGGCTGTCAGTCCAGTACGGGCAGTTACCACCCCTATTTTGGTTTCTACCGAATAGGTGTTCAGGTTGAACGTCACTATCCGGTCAAGCAACGCATCGGGCGTGTCGTTAACGCCTGCGTATTCGTGCAGGTTCGAGGTCAGGATGATGCGGAAATCGGCATGGGCCTGGAGATAAGTGCGTTCATTGATCTGGTTTGTCGAGACCAGGACCCCCTCCTCCAGCACCGACAGCAAGATACCGTTGGCTTTTGCGCTTGAACGAGTGAATTCATCGTAGATCAGCGTGTGACCCTGTTCCATTGCCTCGGCAAGGAGCGAGTGGGCCCACTCATATCGAATGTGCGATTCGCTTCGGCGCACGCTCTGGATGTATTTATCGACAACCGAACTGGTGGTTCGACCGACCTCCTTGCCAATCAGATCCTCGGCATCCAGCCAGTTGTGGCCTACCATAAAGGATATCGGTCGGCCCAGTTTGGCCGCAATCGCAAGCGCAAGCGAGGTTTTTCCCAAGCCCGCACCGCCCTGAAAATGGATTGGAATACCGGCCCGTGCATAAAACGCTGCGCGCTTCAAAAGGGCTGCAATCTCGGCATTCTCGAAAAAGGGCCGGGCAGCAGACAGGCCGGTCCACGGGTTGCCATCAACCGCAGCAAAAACCGGTGACTCAAACTCGGTAAAGTCCGCAGGTGACGTCGCGTGCTTGGTCATTTCTTGAACCCGTTCCTTGTCAGACTTTTTGTCCCTTCCTGACAGTCCGCGATCAGAGTTAAGTTTTGGTTACCTTGCGCCGGGTGCCGTGTCCCAATTGCACGATTTTCCCATGGCATTGACGGGCAAGGCAGAACCAAAAGTCAGCGCGACGGGTCGGGCGGGTGCAGGCAGGTTTGCGGCAATGTGCGCGCGCATCCGCACCTCAAGGCCGGTCAGATCGACGCCGGCCTTTGGCACTACAAAAGCCTTCATTCTGTCGCCGCCCAGCCTGACCGCCGCATCGGCCACGCCGTCACATGTGCGAAGGACATTCCTGATATGGGTCGGAGATACGTTCACCCCGCCCACCTTCACCACATGATCCAGTCGACCGAGCACTTGAAAGCTCCGGGTATCCAGCCACTCAAATCGATCTTGCAAGACCAAAGGCTCCTGCCTACGAATCGGATCGATCACGCCCTCACCATCGCGGGTCAGGTGCGGCAAGAGCCGGAATGGCGCCCCCGGCTCTGATCGGGTGCCAATGCCGCCAGTTTCGGTTGAACCGTAAATCTCGGTCAAACCTGCCAGCCCGTTGATCTGCCGGACTGCCCACGTGACTTCGTTGGATGGCCCAGCCGACGTAACGCCAAAGACACCCGGGGGCAAGATCCGGTGAGACTCGTGCAGCATCCGCCAATTGAGCGGCGTGCCAATAATCAGATCTCCTGGCTGGGCAAGTCGGGACACAGCTGTTGGTCCCGCCATGTGCAGGTCCAGAACATCGCAGCGTAGCACTGCGGGCAGAATGCAGCTGAAAAGGAACCCATAGATATGGTGAGGTGGTACCAATGAGATAATCCGCATGCCTCGCGGTACGTGCGCAAGCGGCCGGCGACATTGTGACTGCATTTCGGCGAAAAGATCCGCCGCACGATGGGTGATGTGTTTGACCGGGCCTGCAGATCCCGAGGTATCGAAGGTGAATCGTGCGTTATCCGCCATCAGCCTCAGATGCTGGTCCACCAGTCCCACCCACTCGCCCAGACTGCGATGTATCAGAAGGTAATCTTCGATCCCCGTTTCGCTCAGGTGGAAAAACCGGTTGAACCGAAAGACTAGATCCAAACGCGCAAGGCTGTCAAAACCAAGACCGTCCTCATCAATCCGCAAATCATCCCGCTGAGATCGCGAAAGGTGCGGATCCTGCAAGGGAGCCATTGCATCTCGCGACAAGAAACCCTTGGCTAAAAGATCAGCCTGCTCAGCCAGAATAAGGCTGACGCACAGACGGCGGATCGCATCGGCCGCCAACCATGGGTTGGCGGCCGTATCGTCACCAAGTGCCGGACACTCCATCGCTCAGGGTCCCGATCACGCCCGCCCGCGCGGTACCGGAACTTTCACGGTATCCAGTTCGTAGAAAAACTCTCCCACAAGGCTTGCATAGTGGCGCCGCGCCGATTCGACACGGGCACGAAGATCCATCGCCATTGCCGCCAGTTCTGCCGGCGGCAGCGAAGCGGTGGCCGGATCCAGCGTGAACTTCACATCCTGCGCTGCATCGTATTGCGCCAGTTTTTCCAGCGCCTGGTCAAGGGTATCGAAGTCCCAGGCGCGCACCTGATCTTGCTCGTTCTCTGATTGGAAGAACAAACGAACGCTTACGACAAACCGTTGGTCGTTCGTACGATACAGGTTGATTTCGTACCAGTAGGGCAGTGACGGCGTAAAGCTCATTGCTACTGCCAACTCGATCCCGTCAAAGATCAATGGACGCTTGCCTGGGCGCTTGATCTTGAAGGTGGGGACGTTCGTCGAAAATTGCATCGAGCCGTGCTGGATCATCTGGTCCGGCAGAAGCACGTCGGTCATGGAAGACATGTCAGGGTTCCTTATCCTTGCAGGATGGCGGGATTGAAGCAGTCTGCGGCAATGCAGTCGAAAGCTGATCTTGCGGCGAGAAGGCCCGCCGACGGATCATTTTGCGTCCTTTTCCCATTCCGGTGAGCCGTTTCGAAACAGTGTTCAGGGTGCCATTCCCGCAAAAGATGCGCGAGGTCGGCAGGCTCGTGGATGGCTTGGCACCGATACGAAGGCCGGGCCGGGCAGGTTTCGGACGGCTCGAAAGTCAGACCTGCATAAATGGTTCCGTCTTCGGACAGATACAGGGTCAGCATCTGCTCGGTCCGAAATGCGGCCGCATCGACCACGCAGCGATGTTCCAAAAGAGGCAGACCGAGGAAAACGAGTGGAAGCTGTCCGTCGCGCCGGATGCAAAAGGACTGCCAGCACGGCGGTTCCAAAGCTTGCGCGACCGGGGGCATGTCATCCGACACCTGACCCTGCGATGTCTGACCCTGGTCCGTGGCAAAGCCGAACAAGCTTTTCAACTCGTCAGAGATACGCACTTCCACATTGATCGCGATGTCGGATGCCATGACCCTGAGTGTCCTGTCAGGTCCGCTTGACAAACATCCAGCAGTACTGACCGTCCGGTTGTGACTTGAGGTGAATCTTCACACCCACATCTGCGCCTTTGTAGGCAAAGGTGTAGTCGAACATGACGTTGACCTGTCCGGTGCGGTGGAACTTCAGAAACTCGCCGTGGAATCGTTTGCCCTTGGCGCAGGGGGCCACGTCGTTGAAGAAATCCTTGCCAAGCACTTCGTCAGGCAAACGACTTGCGATCAGACCTTCGGCCTTGTTGTATTTGGTGATTTTACCCGACCGGTCGAGCAGTACGGCGCCGAACGGAAGATACTCGGCGCGCTGGGGTTCACGGTTCAAGATGTTGTCCAGATCTTGGCTACCGAAAGGGATAATTTCCATGGTGTGTCCTTGAGGCTTGAGGTGATTTATTCGGAGACGTCGAGACCGGGCATGTCGACGCCGGAACCGTTCGAAAGGAACGACTGTGACCGGGTCAAGGACATGTCGTGCACGCGTTTGAGAGCATGGTTGCCGAATTCTGCGGGTTTCATCGCCCGACCTTCGGAGGCTGCCCATCGGTAGTCCAGCGTGCCCAGTGACACGATGCATTGCGGGATGATTTCAAACCGCTCCTGCAAACTGTAACGCGCCGCATCCACCTCGATAGGTTCGGCGGCATCAAACTCCAGCATGGCTGAAAGCTCGTCCACCAGACCTTCGGCCTCGAGACGTGCGGTGTTGCTGATCACTTCAGCCGCAGCCATAAGGACCCATTCGGGGTGTCCGCCCCTCACGCGCAGCTTGCGACTTGGGTCGCGGAATTCGTATTGTCCGTCGCTTTCGCTAAGTCGTCCGAGTTCGTTCATCTGAGAAGTACTCCTTCCGGCACGGTGTCAAAAATTGGCCGCGTTGACTTGCGGTTGTGAGAGCACTGTGGAACCTAAGAATTAAGAATGTCCGAAGGATTGCAGAATCGGAGAACTCTGATACAGTCAAATTTATGAAAGGTTCCTTTCAAAATGGCGGGGTATAGCGACATGCAATCGGTCGAGGTGAAGGTCGAGAACGATGGTGTCGTCATCTTGAGCTATTGTTTCCGGAATATTCGAGAAGCTACTGAAATATTTGTATATTTACGGGAATTTTTTCCTGAGGGAACATTTATAATACAACCGTTGCGGCATTAACCTAATTTTGTTAACTTTAAATTAACCCACAATGTGTTTCAGTGCCTCACAAAGGCAGTGCAATGGGCGAAGCGGGGTTGGTTTGGGCAGAGCAAGCGAAAATTCAGACCCGCGTTTTTCGTTCGGGTCGGACATCGGCCCCCCGGATTGGACGGCTGTAGCTTCGCTGCGGGCAGGGTGCACGCCCTTTGCGTTTACCGGGGCTCGTTTGGCTTCTCATTGGCGGCATTTTCGTGGTGACGAGACTCTGAGCATCACCCCGTGGCAAATGAGGCCCACGGGCTTTGTTGTCGAGTATTCGGTTTGTACCGGGGCCGAGATCGAAGCGGATAGTGTCGTCGTTGACTCTGTCGAAGAGGCGGTAACCTTCTTTGAGGACGTTTGCGCGTACCCGCCGTCACCCGATCTGCCGCCAGGGTCGCTTCTTGCCTGTCTCATGCATGTCCAACGGATTTCGCATTTCAATCAAGCCTTCTCGACCCTTGTGGGCGAGGCGCTGGCCGACTGGGCCTCACTTGACCAAGCCCCTTGCAAGGACAGTCTCAAACAAGAGGTCATATCATGAATCAGGAAGAAACCTTTCGCGCACGCGCGAAATCTGTCCGGCATGCGGCTCGGGCACATCTGTTGGAGATCCGGCGAACCCGGTTGTTAAAGAGGGCGGGGCCACTGCCTTGCTTTGCGCCGGGGGACATCGGCTCCTCAAAAGCAGAGTTCGCCCATTTACACTTGCGCGAAGGGCCACACGCGTAGGCCGAGGCTGTCAGTATGCCGCTTATCTCGATGCGTGAGACAGGACCTTTTGCGGTGACCGCGCCCACCCCTTGCTTGGCTGATGCAGACCTTACTCAAGCAAATGACTCTGAACTGCTTCCTTTCGTTGACACGACGCTCGCGGAACCGCCGCGAGTCTTGGCCCTGTCTAACAACGACTCAGATTTGACCCTGCGGGTGCTCCCGGCCAAGCCAAAGCGCAAGACAGTCACCACGGTCGCGAAGAAACGTCCCAAACAACCCAAATCCAAAGACAGCGCTTCCGATCCGGATGCGTCAGAAGCATTGGTTGAGGACATTGCCGTATTCAATGCCGCCAAGGATAGCCTAGAGGATGCGCATCAACAAAACATTGTACCTGACCCATCCAGCCTGGCCGAACCAGAGCGAGAGGACGGCTACCCTCTGACCGCCAACGCAGGTTCGCCTTGCGCACTTGCTGATGCCCCATCGGTTTCCGACTTACTGCCCGAGTTTGAAACGCTACCTTCGCAATCCATGGCGAAAACCTGCAGTCTGCGATCGCTTCCTGGTGCAGGGCCGGGTCTGATCTGGATGCTTGGCACAGCAGGAATCGCGACGATGGACGATCTTGCTGACGCCGATGCCGAGGTACTCGGCACCAGACTGGGGCTGGTCGGACAGATTCTCAATGTTGGATCCTGGGTGGATTTCGCACGCGATTCACGGCGTGCAAACGCCGGCGTATCCCGGCTCACGCATCTCCCGTCGCTCTGACAGCACACTTCTCCAAGTTGGGCGCGTCGCTCGATGCAGCTTGCCGCGTCCGGAATTGATCTGTATTTATCGTGTCTAAGAGTCTGGTTCAAAACCAGTCGAACATTTTCAGATTATTGCGAGATGTCGTGTGACGCGTCTGATGTGGGCGATGAGGATCCATGCTTCTGCGCTTGCAATCGATTTTTCCCAATCTTTCGACAGGCGACGACCTCGGTTCAGCCAGGCGAAGGTGCGCTCGACGACCCACCGGCGCGGCGGCACTTCAAAGCCTTCTGCGGTATCGGAGCGCTTGACTATCTGGACGGTCCATCGGCCGAGGGCTTTCAGCGCATCCCGCATTTTGGGCCCTGCATACCCGCCGTCAGCAAATACATGCCGCAATGATGGGTAGCGTGAGACGAGAGCTTTCAACACATCCGGCGCGCCATCCCGGTCCTGAATCCCGGCGCTGTGGACCATCAAGCCCACCAGTAATCCGACCGTGTCGGTGACGATATGGCGCTTGCGCCGCCTGATCCGTTTACCTGCGTCATACCCGCTAACCCCTCCACTTTCGGTCGTTTTTACGCTCTGACTATCTATGATCCCGGCCTTTGGCTGGGCTTTACAGCCCTCGGCCGATCGCTCGGCTTCGATCAGTTTGCGGATAATCTCATCGAGCAAGCCATCATCGCGCCATGTGTAGAAATAACCCCACACCGTCGAAACCGGTGGGAAGTCGTTGGGCAACATGCGCCACTGGCATCCGGTCGTTGCGATATAGAGGA
>JBBQNU010000156.1:0-7129 GCA_038330285.1 Hyphomicrobiales bacterium
AAGCACGGTAATCAGGATGGCAATGCCGGGCATGGCCATGACCCAGGGGTTCGAGGTGATGAGGTCGCGGGAATCGGCCAGCATGGAGCCCCATTCCGGCGTGGGTGGCTGGGCGCCTAGCCCAAGGAAGCCGAGGCCTGCAGCGGCAAGGATGGCGTCGGAAATGCCAAGGGCGGCCTGCACGATGAGCGGAGCGAGGCAATTGGGCAGCACGGTTGAGAGCATGAGGCGGAGCGGGCCAACGCCCGCCACCTTGGCGGCGGTGACATAGTCCTTGGTGAGTTCACTGATCGCCGAGGCGCGAACCAGGCGCACATAGAAGGGCAGGCCTACAATCGTCACGGCCACGATGGTGTTGGTCAGGTTGGGGCCGATGACCGCGATGATGAGGATGGCCAGCACGAGGCTTGGAATGGCGAGGATCAAATCCATTACGCGGATGATGATGACATCGACGATGCCGCCCCAGAAAGCAGCGAGCAGGCCCAGGAGAACGCCCAGCACGGCTGACACAAACATCACCGAGAGGCCGATGAAAAGGGAAATGCGCGACCCGTAAAGGATGCGGGAGAGCATATCCCGCCCGAGGGGATCGGTTCCCAGGGGATAGGCCCAGTTGCCGCCCTTGACCCAGACGGGCGGCAGCCTGGTGAAGCCGCGGTATTGTTCGATAGGGCTATAGGGGGCAAGGAAATTTGCAAAGATGGCGATGAAGACAACGGCGCAGACAACCGCGAGGCCGATGACGGCGCCGCGGTTTTCGCGGAAGGAGCGCCAGAAGGCGCGAAGCGGCCCGGGCGGCGCGGCCATGACGAGGGTTTCAGTGGCCATGGCGGATCCGCGGATTGATCAGGCCATAGAGCAGGTCGATAATGAGGTTGACCAGAATGACAACACCGGCAATGAGCATGATGCCGCCTTGCAGCGCTGGGTAGTCGCGGCGGCCAATGGATTCAACCAGCCATTTGCCGATGCCGGGCCAGGAGAAAATCGTTTCGGTGAGAACCGCGCCCGCCAGAAGCGTTCCCACCTGCAATCCAATAACCGTGACGACGGGAATCAGGGCATTGCGCAGGGCATGGAGGCCGATGACGCGAAAGGCGGAAAGGCCCTTGGCCCTGGCGGTGCGCACGTAATCCTCTTCCAGAACCTCAAGCATGGAGGAGCGCGTCATGCGCGCAATGACGGCAAGCGGCACGGTGCCCAGCACAATGGTGGGCAGTATGAGATGGCGCACGGCATCCATGAATGCGCCCTTCTGGCCGGAGATGATGGAGTCGATCAGCATGAATCCGGTGACGGGTTGGAAATAATATTTTATGAGATCAATGCGGCCCGAAACGGGGGTGAGGTGCAAGGTGTTTGACATAAACAGGATGAGGATGAGGCCCCACCAGAAAATGGGCATCGAATAGCCGGTGAGCGCCGCGCCCATCAGGGTCTGGTCATAAAAACTCCCGCGCCTGGCGGCGGCCATGACGCCGGCGGGAACGCCCACGGCCACGGCAAAGAACATGGCGCAGAAGGTGAGTTCAAGGGTGGCCGGAAAAAGGGTGAGGAATTCTTCGGCGATGGGGGACTTGGAAATGATCGAGGTGCCAAAATCGCCGTGCAACAAAGCCCAGACATAATCGAAAAACTGTTTCCAGATGGGCTGGTCGAGGCCCATTTCATGGCGGAGCTCCGCCAGGCGTTCGGGCGAGATTCCGCGTTCGCCGCGCCGCACCTCGATGGGATCTCCGGGAACAAGCCGGATCATCGTGAAGGTCACGAACATCAAGGCAAAGAAAGTCGGCAGCGTGAGCGCCGCCCGCTTCAGGAAGAATCGAAACATCCAGCCACCGTATAAAAAGGCGGAACACTTCCCTCAGGAACTGTTCCGCCCATTATGTTGCTATTCGGCTATATCCACGTTCTGGAACTCGTGGGCCCCGAGCGGGCTCACCTTGTAGCCCGTGACACCCTTGCGGATGGGCTCAAAGACGGTGGAGTGGGCAACGTTCAGCCAAGGCACCTCGGCCGCCACGATCTTCTGGGCGTCCTGATAGAGTGCTGTACGTTCACCTTGGTCCGTAATCTCGGCTGCCTTGGTGATGTCTTCCTGGAACTTGGCATTGCACCACTTCGGGATGTTGTTGGCATTCGGCTTGCCGTCCTTGTCGCAGCCCAAAAGCACAGCAAGGAAATTGTCAGGATCGCCGTTGTCGCCGGTCCAGCCGAGGAAGCCCATCTGGTGCTCGCCCGCCTGCATGCGCTTGCGGTACTCGCCCCACTCGTAGGAGACCAGCGTCACATTGATGCCAACCTTGGCCAAATCAGCCTGGACCATTTCGGCCATGCGCTTGGCATTTGGGTTGTAAGGACGCTGCACCGGCATCCACCAGATGTCGGAGTCAAGCGAAGTCACGCCGGCTGCCGCCAGCATTTCCTTGGCCTTGGCTGGATCGTAGGGGATATCCACCGTCGTGTCGTCATAGGACCACATGGTTGGCGGAATGGGGTTCTTGGCCTTCTGGCCAGCGCCCTGGTAGACTTCCTTCAGGATCGCATCGCGGTCGATCGCCATGGCAATTGCCTTGCGGACTTCCGGATTGTCGAAGGGTTTCTTTTGGGCATTCATTGCCATGTAACCGATGTTGAGGCCCGCCTGTTGCAGCAGCTCGATATCGGGATTTTGGCCCATGTCGGCAAGATCGGCCGGATTTGGCGCGATCATGATCTGGCACTCGTTGGCTTTCATCTTGGCATAACGCGCGGTTGGATCGGGCGTAATGGCATAGATCAAATCATCAATCTTTGGCTTGCCAGCCCAGCCTTCGAAGGCCTTGTAACGGATGACGGCATCCTTCTGGTAGTCAACGAACTGGAAGGAACCGGTGCCGACCGGGATCTGGTCGAACTGCTCAGGGGTGCCCTTGTCCATCAGGAACTTGGCATATTCGGCCGACTGGATGGTGGCGAAGTCCATGGCGAGGTTTGCCAGGATCGGGGCATTGGGCTTGCTGAGTTTCATGACAACAGTCATGTCATCGGCGCCCTGGGTCACCGCTTCGAGCAGGTCTGGCATGCCCATGTCGTTGAAGTAGTCGTAGGCGCCGCCCGATACCTTGGCATAGGGATGCTCAGGCTTCCACTGGCGCTCAAATGAGAAGATCACGTCTTCGGCGTTGAGGTCGCGGGTTGGGGTGAAACCATTCACGCCGGAATGGAACTTGGCACCCTTGCGGAGGTGGAAGGTGAGGGTCTTGCCGCCATCGGAAACTTCATAGGATTCGGCAAGGCCTGGTTCAACCGCGGTGGAGCCGGGGGTGAACTGCACGAGCTTGTTGTAGACGGGGCGCGCCGCATCGAGGCTGGTGCCGGTGGTGTTCATGGCCGGCGTGAAGTTTTCAGGCGAGCCTTCCGAACAATAAACAAGCGATTTTGCCTGGGCGCTGCCTACCGCGAGCATCGTGCTCATCAGCAACGCGGCACCCAACAGTTTAGTGGATTTCATAGTTTGTCTCCCTTATTTTTTTAGACACCCGAACGGGCGTTGGCGCACTTAAGCACGTTTTATCCGATTGATCAAAATCCTGTTTTTGGCTGAGGTAAATCAATCTGATTTACTTATTATGGGGGCCATGCTGAAAACGGGACAGGGAGTGCAGACATGACAAAATCAACAGTTCCAGCCGAAACCATCGCGGCTTTCGAGCGCGACGGGGCCGTGGCGCTCAAAGGCTATTTTGCTGACTGGGTCGAGGTTTTGCGGGCGGGGATCGCGCGCAACATGGCCGAGCCCAGCGCCGATTTGAGAATCTACACGGGCAAGGATGGCGGGGGGCGCTTTTTCGGCGACTACTGCAATTGGGACCGCATCCCGGAATACAGTGATTTCATTTTCAATTCACCGGCCGCCGAGATTGGCCGCCAGCTGATGGGCACGAAAACGGCGCGGCTGTTTCATGAGCATGTGCTGGTGAAGGAGGCGAGCGCCGGGGTGGCCACGCCATGGCACCAGGACCAGCCTTACTACTGCGTGGACGGCAATGACACGGTGAGCATCTGGATTCCGCTGGACCATGTGCCGCGCGACCGTACCCTGGAATTTGTCGGCGGTTCGCACAAGTGGGGGAAGTATTTCAGGCCGGAGCGTTTCGACAAGACGCCGCTCAATGAAAATGACGGGCTTGAGGAAGTGCCGGATATCAATGGCGACCGGGACAGCTTCAATGTGATCGGCTGGGCGCTGGAGCCGGGCGATGCGGTGGCCTTCAATTACAAGACTCTGCATGGCGCGCCGGCCAATAATTCGGCCAACGAGCAGCGCCGGGCGTTTTCGCTGCGGCTGCTGGGCGATGACGCACGCTTTGCGCGGCGCGAAGGGGTTAAGACGTCTCCGCCATTTCGCGGGGTGACACTGGCCCATGGGGCGGTGATGGATGGGCCGGAGTTTCCGATTCTGGTGGGGTAGAGGAATCGGTCAGTGTCTTTCTCTCTCCCCGCAAGGGGGAGGGGGGATTGAAGTGGTTAGGCGAACCTTTCGGGCAATACATCTGCAAGCACTAGTCCCGCATCCAAAACATCCTGCGGAAGTTTTTCTCCCAGCACCATGGCTGCGGCGGCGCGGGAGAGGGCGGGGGCGGACTGGATGCCGTAGCCGCCCTGGCCGACGAGCCAGAAGAAACCTTCCGTAGACGGATCATATCCGATCACTGGCGCGCCATCTGGGGCGAAGGTGCGGAGGCCACCCCAACTGTGGTGGAGGTTGTTGACCTCAATCGTGGTGGCATTCATCAGGCGCTCGATGCCTTCAGCAATGGCCATGTCATCGGCATAGGCATCGTGGGGATCGACCGGCGTGGCATCGGCGGATGACACCATCATCATGCCGCTTTGCGGTTTTGCGTACCAGGTTTCGCCGACGTCGGTGACCATGGGGAAGCTGGCCGCACCAGGAATGCCATCCACCGGAATGACGCCAATGGAGCGGCGCTTGGGCTGCAGGCCTATGGGCTTTGCCCCCGCCCTTGCGGCAACAACATCGCCCCAGGCGCCGGCGGCGTTGACGAGGGTTCCGGTTTCGAAAATTCCTTGCGGGGTAATCACTTCCCAGACGTGGCCGGGGCGCAGAATTGTTTCGGCAGCGGCGCTTACCAGCAACTGGCCGCCGCGCGATTTGAACAGCTTGAGATAGCCGCGGTGCAGCAGGTCCACATCGAGATCGCCGGTGTGGGGATCAAGGAAGGTGCGCTTGGCATAGCCTTCACGGAGGACCGGAAAAAGCTTGCGGGCTTGGACCTCAGATACTTCTTCAAGGCCGGAGCCGGAGGCCAAGAGTTTTTTGGTGAAAGCTTGCTGGCCTTCGGCTTCGAAGAAAAGCGAGGAGCGCGGCACCAGCAAAGGCCCGTCGGTGAAGCCCTGCGACGGGTTCAGGAAAAACGCGTTGCTGGCGCGGGTGAAGGCCAGCATGGGCGGCGGGCCATAATTGGGCTCGAAGGTGGCCGCCGACCTTCCGGTTGTGTGGAAGCCGGGGCGGTCCTCCATTTCGAGAACAGCCACGCGCTTGGTTTCGGCGAGGTGGGCGGCGATGGAAGCGCCTGCAATGCCGGCACCAATCACGATAATGTCAAATGTTTCTGCCATGGACCAAGCGTAGCCATTCCACTGGCCTTGCGTCAAACGGATCGTCGGGCCAAACTCAAATCATGACTGAAGCCACCCTGCATTTCCCCCTTGCCGAATACCAGCGGCGCATTGCCAAAACGCGCAAAGCCATGCTGGCGCGCAATCTTGATCTCATCCTTGTTTCCGATCCGTCCAACATGGAGTGGCTTACGGGCTATAATGGCTGGTCCTTCTATGTGCATCAGGCGGTGCTGCTGGGGCATGAGGGCGAGCCCGTGTGGTGGGGGCGCGGCATGGACGCCAACGGAGCCAAGCGCACGGCGTTCATGAGCCATGATAATATCGCGGGCTATCCCGACCACTATGTGCAATCGCCCGAGCGCCATCCGATGGAGCATCTCTCCCGGCTGATTGTTGACCGCGGCTGGAAGGAGGCGCGCATCGGGCTTGAGATGGACAATTACTGGTTTTCAGCCAAAGCCCATACGACGTTGCTCAAGGCTTTCAAAGAATCCAATCTCCAGGATTCAACCGGATTGGTAAACTGGCAGCGCAGCGTGAAGAGTGATCTGGAAGTTGCCTTCATCCGCCGCGCCGCCAAGATTGTTGATGCGATGCATGCCAAGGTCTTTGAACTGGTGGAGCCGGGCATGGCGAAAAATGCCCTGATTGCGGAAGTCCAGAAACAATCCATTCTCGGGGCTGATGGTCATTGGGGGGATTATGCGGCCTTTGTTCCCATGGCGCCCTCCGGGCAGGACGCAACCGCCCCGCATCTCACATGGGATGACCGGCCATTCAAAAAAGGCGAGGGCACGTTCTTTGAACTGGGCGGCTGCTACCGGCGCTATCATGCGCCGCTGTCGCGCACGGTTTACCTTGGCAAGCCGCCGCAGAAGTTCCTGGATGCGGAGAAAGCGGTGCTTGATGCCACGTCCGCCGGGCTTGCCGTGGCACAGCCGGGAAAAACCTGCGGCGATGTGGCTGACGCATTCTTTGATGAACTCAAGCGCCATGGATTTGAGAAAGACTCGCGCGCCGGCTATTCCATCGGCCTCTCTTATCCGCCGGATTGGGGCGAGCGCACCATGTCCATCCGCCGCGGCGACAAGACGGTGCTTGAACCCAACATGACCCTGCATTTCATGCCTGCTCTCTGGCTTGATGATGGCGGGCTTGAACTGTCGGAAACCATCCTGATCACACCCAATGGCGCCGAGTGCCTGTGCCAGACGCCGCGCAAACTGGTGATTAAAAACTGACAGGCAAACCGAGGGGCTTTAGCGTAGCGGAATCTATGTTAAGCTGGGATACGGAAGACCCGGTTTGACGTTCACTCATCAGATGGGAGAGCAGCTATGATTGCGTCCGATACAGGCAGTGCTTCAACCGTTGCGGCAGATGCTTCCACAGTCGCGGTTTTTCAGCAGGACTGGAAGCTATACCGGAAGATGGTCGACAATAACTTCCTCTTCCATCGTGAAGCCTATGGCCAGCTGCACCGGGTTCTCAACGATGG
>JBBQNU010000157.1:0-7032 GCA_038330285.1 Hyphomicrobiales bacterium
TCGGCAGTGAAAGCGGCCTCCGCCGCCTTAAGCTCCCGATCGAGCGTTACGGTTTTCCGGTGTAAGGCGAACATCTGACGCAGGCCAGTCCGCGCATCATCTGGTGCAGCCGCAGGACCAAGGAACCATTCGTTCAAACGCGTCGCCTGGTTTTCGAGGTGGTCCAGACTAGGGCCAAAGCCTCGAGACAACAGGTGGCCCTTGAGCCTCGCCGTATCAAGGCCTTGCTCAAGCGCGGCGCTATTTATGATTTGTGTACGGAGGGAGTCAAGCTCGCGCGAAGCGAATTCTGCTGCGGCAAACTCGTCCAGAAAGTCCTGTAACAGGTCAGGATGGTTGACGAAAGTGAGTACAATCAGCCGTTCGCGCCGCTCAAGGGCCGTTTGGGCCCCCGCAAAGGCTGCCATGGCCTTGAGCTGGGGCGAGGCCGGTTGCGGCGTTTCCCAGGCTTTTTGCCCCTTTTTCCACGGTTTTTGAGGGAAATTGGGGGATCGCGGCCGGAAATTGCCCCCCGTCCGGTTGCGCTGGAAAAGCTGGTCAAAGCGGGACGTGAGGTCGGCCATATAGTGCTTGCGCACCGTTTCATCGCCAATTTGGTTCAAAAGCCCGCGCAAATCCCGCTCAAATTGCGCCTTCCGCTCCGGCGTGGCCCGGTCATTTTCAGTCAAAGCCCGCCGCCAGATCACGTCCGACAAGGGTTCCGCCGCCTCAATCACCGCCTTCACCGCCTCCGGCCCCTGGGCCTTCAGCAGGTCATCCGGATCCTGCCCCTCCGGCAAAAGTGCAAATTTCAGCGAATAGCCCGGCTTCAACAGGGGCAGCACCAAATCCAGCGCCCGGTAAGCCGCCTTGATCCCGGCGCTGTCGCCATCGAAACACAGGGTCGGTTCCGCCGCCGCCTTCCATAAAAGCGCGAGTTGGTCTTCGGTTAGCGCCGTGCCAAGCGGCGCCACTGTATTGGGATACCCCGCCCGGTGCAGAGCTATCACATCGATATAACCCTCAACCGCGATGATGGCCCCCAACTCATGGGCGGCGGCGCGTGCCTTGTCGTGATTATAAAGTACCGCCCCCTTGTGGAATAACGGCGTCTCCGGCGAATTCAGGTATTTCGCCGCCACATCGGCCTTCAGCGCCCGTCCGCCAAAGGCAATCACTTTCCCGCGCGGATCGCGGATGGGAAACATCACCCGGTCGCGGAAGCGGTCATAGGCTACCGGGATATCATCGCCCGATATCACCAGCCCCGCTTCTGCCATCTGCTCCACCGTCACATTCTTTGACGCGAGATGCGAGCGCAGCGCCGAACGGTCATCCGGCCCATAGCCGATGCGGAATTCTTTTTGGATGGCCGCCGTCAATTGCCGGTCCGCCAGATAGCCCCGCGCCTTCGCGCCGCGCGCCGCCTGCAACTCGGCTTCAAAAAACGCCGCGGCAATTTCCATCACATCATAGAGGCTTGCGCGAACCCCCTCACGCTTTACATCAGCTTCGGAAAACTGCGGCATCGGCAAGCCAGCTTCCTGCGCCAGCCGCTCCACCGCTTCCGGAAAACTTGCCCCCTCTTTTTCAACCAGGAAGGTGAAGATGTCGCCGGACTGCTTGCAGCCAAAGCAGTGGTAGCGCCCCTTCCGGTCATCCACATGGAATGACGGCGATTTTTCATTGTGGAAAGGGCAGCAGGCCCAATAGTCGCCCTTCCCCACATTGGTCTTGCGCCGGTCCCAAGCGACGCGCCTGCCCACCACGGAAGAGATCGAAACCCGTCCGCGAATGTCATCAAGAAATGAAGGTGGAAACCGCATGCCTATGTCCTAGCAAGCCCGCCCGCCCATGTCACCGTTACAGAAAGTTTTGCGCTTGTGAAGTACAGGGCGGCATGACAATTTAACCCCGACGACAAGCCGGAGAGCCCCATGAGCGGTCGCAGGACATTCCTCAAAAGAAGTCTGGGAGGTGCGGCGGTGTTCGCAGCCGGCGCCGGACTTATCGCCTACCGGTCCTATCCAATCAACGCCTGGCAACGCGCCGTTACCGAGACCTGGCAACCGGTAAACAGCAATCTGGCATCCGGGGAATTCAGGCTCATGGAACTGGTGCGCCTCGCCTGCCTCGCCGCCAACAGCCACAACACGCAGCCGTGGAAATTCCGCGTGGCGGCAAATTCATTGGCCATCGTTCCGGATTTCTCACGCCGTACGCCCATCGTCGATCCCGACGATCATCATCTCTTCGCCAGCCTCGGTTGCGCCGTCGAAAACATTGTGCAGGCTGCACCCCCGCTTGGGCTCGCGCCAATCGTGGAACTGCCGGCCGATTTTCTCGATGGCATCACTGTGCGGTTGGAGAGCACCGCCATTGGCTCCAGCCCCCTCGCCCAAATGATCCACCTTCGCCAATGCACGCGCGCCGATTTTGACGGAAAACCAGTCCCCATCGACGATCTCAAGGCATTGGAAACCGTCGCCACTGGCGGCAAAACAAACCTCACCCTGCTGGCCTCGCCCGAAGATATCGGCCGCTTTGCCCAACTCATCGCCGATGCAACCGTGAGCCAGATGCAGGACAGCGCCTTCGTGACGGAGCTCAAGGACTGGATACGCTTCAGCTACGGGCAGGCCCTGGACACGCGTGACGGATTGTTCTCGCTCTGCTCCGGCAATCCGGCGCTGCCCGGCCCTGTCGGACGTGTGCTGCTGGGATTCGTTGCCACCGCCGCCAGCGAAAGCCAACGCTACGAAACACAGGTCAAGGCAAGTTCCGGCATTGCGGTTTTCTCCTCCGCCGAGGACACTCCACAACACTGGTTCGAGGCCGGGCGCAGCTACCAGCGCTTTGCCCTCGAAGCCACACGGCTTGGCTTGAAACATTCATTTGTCAATCAGCCGGTGGAAGTGCCCGCCTTCCACGCGGATCTACTGAAGGCGGCACGCAGGACAGAGGGGCGCGCCGATCTTGTTGTCCGGTTCGGCTACGGGCCTGAGATACCCCGCTCCCTGCGGCGCCCTGTCGAAGCTATCATCGCCTGATCAAAAGTGTCACCCTTGCCAGCCGCAAGGCGCCGTGACAGGATAATTGCATCTACAGGAGAGATAAAATGGCAATCAAGAAACTTTACACTGCCCACGTCACCTCAACCGGCGGCCGCGGCCAGGGCCGGGCTGTATCCGCCGATGGCATGATCGACTTCAAGATCGGCCAGCCGAAGGAAATGGGCGGCAAGGATGATGGCCTCAATCCCGACCAGCTCTTTGCCGCGGCCTATTCCACCTGCCTTTTGGGCACGATCAAATATGTCAGCGCCAAGGAAAAGAAAACCGTTCCAATTCATCCGGATTCATCCATCACCGCCCATGTGAGCTTCGGCCCCCGCTCCGACAAGAAGGGCTTCGGCATTGCTGTGGCGCTCGACATCAGCCTCCCCGGCGTGCCCAAGGCAATAGCGGAAAAAATCGTCAAGAAGGCCCATGTCGCCTGCGCCTATTCCAACGCCATCAAGAAGAACGTGAAAGTCACGACGAAGATCGTTTAACGGGAAATCCCAATGCCATTGACCGACCGCAAAGTGCTGACCTTCGATGTGGTCGGCACCCTCATCGATTTTGAAACCGGCATTCTGGATTACGTGCAGGGCAAATCAAAAACCGCCAGCGCGCAAGCCATCCTCGAAGCCTACGCCATTGCCGAAGAGCGCCAGCATCACGAAACCCCGCGCCTGCCCTTCCCCCCGATGATGGCGCCCATGTACCGCGAGATGGCGGCAAAGCTCGGCCTGCCGTCAACGGAAGACGATGTGCAGGGCTTTCGCCTTTCCATCCCGCGCTGGCCCGCCTTCCCCGATGCCGTTGCCGCCTTGAAGCGCCTGCGCAAGCACTTCCGCCTCGTGGCCATGACCAATTCCGATAATTGGGCGCTGTCACATTTCGCCAAAACGCTGGAACAGCCCTTCGACGATTTGGTGACCGCCGAAGATGTGGGCTGGAACAAGCCCGACCCGCAGGTCTTCGCCTATGCGCGTGGCCGCCAAAGCGTGCAAGGTTTCAAGTTCAATGATTTCCTCCATGTCGCCCAAAGCCAGTATCACGACATCGCCGTAGCCAAGCGCCTGGGCTATCACGTCTGCTGGATCCAACGGCGCAAGAACAAGCAGGGTTCCGGCGCAACCCCGACGGTGGAGAACGTCGTCATCCCCGACTACCACTTCGCCACCCTCGCCGAACTTGCGGATGCGGTAGAGGCGGGGAAGTAAGTTCTCACCCTAAATTCTCATCCTGCCCGCGCTCGACGCGGGCATCTTCTTCGTTCCCCAAAAAGAAGATGGCCGTGTCAAGCACGGCCATGATGAAACTTGGAGAGGCGTGAGCTACCCCAACAGACCCTTCACGATCCCGCCGGCCTTGGCCATGTCCATCTGGCCCGCGTATTTGGCCTTCAGCTCCGCCATCACCTTGCCCATGTCTTTCACGCTCGACGCGCCAACTGCGGCAATCACTGCAGCCACCGCCTTCTTCGCCTCGTCATCGGACAATTGCTTCGGCATGTAGCTCTGGATGATGTCCATCTCCTCGCGCTCCTGCTGCGCCAGTTCCGGCCGCCCGCCCTGCTCATACATGCCGAGGCTTTCCTGGCGTTGCTTCACCATCTTGGCAAACAGGTCGATGAGGCCCGGATCAGGTGTCAGGAGCGAGTCATGCCCGTCGGTGCGGCTGTTGATGTCCTTGTCCTTGATCGCCGCATTCATCAGGCGCAGCGTCGAAATCCTGCGCTTTTCGCCCGCCTTCATGGCGGTCTTCAGGTCGTCGTTGATTTTGGCACGAAGGCTCATGGAATCTATCCCTTTGTGGAAACCCGGTAGATAGGAGCTTGCCTGCCTTTGTGCAACCTTGACGGATGCGCCCTCCTCCCCCATAGAGTTTGAAATTCCCGGAGATTCCATGATGACCAGCCCGAAAAAGGCCAAGGCCAAACCACGCAAGGCTTTCAGTGATTGGGACAAGCCCCGCATCACCGGCCTCCTCGTCCTCGCCGATGGCACCGTCATCGAAGGCCAGGGCTTTGGCGCCGAGGGCGAGGTGGTGGGCGAAGTCTGCTTCAACACCGCCATGACCGGCTATCAGGAGGTCCTCACCGACCCCTCCTATGCCGGCCAGATCGTCACCTTCACCTTCCCCCACATCGGCAACGTCGGCACCAATGATGACGACCTTGAAACCACCAACCTGGCGGCCTCCGCAGCAGTGAAGGCCTGCATCGTCAAGGCTCCGGTCACCGAACCCGCCAATTACCGCTCCCACAAGCATTTCGATAAATGGCTGAAGAGCAAAGGCATCATTGGCCTGTCGGGCGTCGACACCCGCGAACTCACCAATCTGATCCGCGACAAGGGCATGCCCAACGGCGTTGTCGCCCATAACACCAAGGGCAAGTTCGACGTGAAGAAACTGCTGGCCATGGCCAAGGCCTGGGGCGGCCTCGAAGGACTTGATCTCGCCAAGGATGTCTCGCTGACCCAGCGCATGGACTGGGACGAGAAGGAATGGAATTGGACCACGGGCTACACCAATGCGGTCGGCGGCACTTATAAAGTCGTCGCCATCGACTACGGCTTGAAGCGCAACATCCTACGGTGCCTCACGTCAGTTGGCTGCGATGTCACCGTGGTTCCCGCCAACGCTTCTGCGCAAGACATTCTCGCCATGAACCCAGATGGAATCTTTTTGTCCAACGGCCCCGGTGATCCCGCCGCCACCGGCGAATACGCCGTGCCAGAAATCCAGAAGCTCATCGCTAGCGGCAAGCCCATCTTCGGCATCTGCCTTGGCCACCAGATGCTGGGCCTCGCCCTCGGCGCAAAAACCAAGAAGATGCACCAAGGCCATCATGGCGCCAATCACCCGGTCATGGACTTCACCACCAACAAGGTCGAAATCACCTCGATGAACCACGGCTTCACGGTTGATCGGGACACCCTGCCCGCCGGCGTCACCGAAACCCACGTCTCGCTCTTCGATGGCTCCAACGCGGGCCTGGCGCTTGACGGCCACCCCGTATTCTCTGTCCAATACCACCCCGAAGCCTCCCCCGGCCCGCAGGACAGCCACTACCTGTTCACAAGATTTGTGGGAGAGATGGAAAAGGCAAAAGTTAATTCTTAATTTGGTTTGGCCCTTGTTTCATTTGCATCCTGCATTGGAACAAAGCGGGGCGGTGGTCGTTGCACGATGACCAACCGGACGGAAAACCATGGAAAACGCATATCTTAACAACCGCATTCTTTTGGCAATGGCCCTACTGATCATGACCGCAACAATAACGGTCACCTCAACGCTCGCCTGACCTATTTTGCCATTGAAACCTTAGCGGCTCTGGCACATACGCTTGCATTTCTCCAATCAGGAATGCAGCACCCCCATGTCATTCACCAAGCTCGACGAACTCGGACGGAAACTTGAAGCCCTTGAACATGCCCAGTCCATGCTCGGCGTCGATGAGGCGGTGCAGATGCCCACCGGCGGTGGCGAGAAGCGCGCCGAGGCCATGTCCATGCTCGCAGGCATGCATCATGAAATGGCCTCAGCTCCCTTTATCGCCGAGTGGATTGCCGATGCCCGCAAGGAACCCCTGAGCGGCACGCAAAAAACCGCGGTCAATGAATTCGAGCGCAGCTATATCAACCGCACCTGCCTCTCGTCGGATTTCGTCCGTCGCCAGGTCTCGGCCCGGGTGCGCTCCGAGCAGCTTTGGCGTGAACTTCGCACAAGCGGAAACTGGAAAGATTTTCTTCCCGCCTTTGAGGGCATCGTAAATCTTGCCCGCGAGGAAGCGCAACTCCGCAGCGAGGTTCTCAAACTCGCTCCCTATGACGCGCTGATTGAACAATTCGATCCCGGCAGCCGCGCCGCCGATATCACCCGGGTCTTCACCGAACTCAAAACCTTCCTGAAGAAATTCATCCCCGAAGCCCTTGCCGTGCAAGCCGAACGCCGCGCCAGGCAACCCGCCAAGCCTTTCAACGCCCCCTTCCCTATCGAA
>JBBQNU010000158.1:0-7019 GCA_038330285.1 Hyphomicrobiales bacterium
AGGTTCATCGGGCAGGCATTGCGGAGACTTGCAAACCCGGCGTGCATTTCATTGGAAATGGCGCGGGCCACGGCCCTCGTCACTTTGGTTTTGGGCCAGAAGTTCTTTTCGGGAAATGTTTCGGCGAGGTATTCGAGAATGGCGAGGCTTTCCCAGACCGCGACGTTGCCATGACGCAAGACGGGTAAACGCCCTGCCCTGGAATGCTCGGCGATTTGTTTTTTCATGACTGGCGTATCGAGCAGGATCATCGTTTCATCAAATTCGAGGCCGGCCATGGTCATGGCCAACCAGGGGCGCAGCGACCACGACGAGTAATTCTTGTTGGCAATGACAAGATGCAGTTTGGCCATTTGACCCTGTTCTCCCCGCTACATGGATTTGGGGAGATAGCGAAATGCCAAAGCTCCCATAAGGACAAGACTTGCCCCCAGTATAATGAACACGATGCCGATTTCAAAATAGGAAAGCGCCACGGCGAAAACCATCGCCGGAATGAGATCGGAGAAATCGATGTAGGTGCGGTAGACGGCGGCCATGCGCTGGCGTTCATGGGTTCTCACAGCCCGCAAAAAGGGAATGCCACCGACCCCATCCAGTCCCGAAGCGGCGAAAGCGCCAAAGAGCAGAAAAAACATGGCGATATAGGGGTGGTCTTTTCCGGCGATCCCGGCGGCTATTGAAGCCAGCGCCATCATCTGGAAGCAAAGGCTGATAATCGCGCGGACGCCAAACCTGCTGGCCAGCCGGCCGAAGACATAGGCAAACAGCAACAGCGCCTGGCTCGCCGAAATCATCAGCCCGCCGGCCTGCTTGCCCACGCCACTTTCAACCATCAGCAACGGCCCATAGACAAAAAAGGTTACCCAGAAACAGGACCGGCCGAACGCCACCATCCACGCAAGCCGCAAGCGGGGCTGGCGAACGAAACGCATGACGTTGGCGAGGGGATTAAAAGATTGCAGTGTACCCGACGGCATGATTATGCGATCGGACAGGCGCAACGTCCAGAATAGCAACAGCAAGGCTATGGCGACGGCGATGCTGGCAAGCTGTGGGGCCCATGACCCGAACTGCGTATAGAGCCAGACGCCGCCAGCAGGCCCAATCATCCAAGAAAATGTTGAGAGGCTGAGCCGCAACGGCTCGGCATGTGCCAGATCGCTCTTCTTGATGTGATCCATGATGTAGAGCGACAAGGTAATGTTAAGTATCCCGGCGCCAACATTTCGGAAAAACATGCCGGCGATCTGCCCGGAAACGGTGAAACTTGCCAGGAACAGGCTTGCGGCTATGAGGCCCACGACACCCAATGTGTAGGCCCAGCGGCGGCGCAACCGGCCAAGAACATAAGGCAGCATGAGGGTGGTAAGCAGCACGATCATGGCCACAAGGGTGGTGAGTTCGCTCACCTTTTGACTGCTGCCAAGGAGGTCGTAGGCCTGCAGGGAAACCACGGTTGAGTTCAGTGACCTGACCAAGGATTCAAGCGCGAATATCGCGCTAAAGGTCAGCGCGCCAGCCTTGCGACCTGACAAGAGGTTGGGAAAATCAGATTCGGCCGCCATGATTGGACAATGAAGTAGCAGACAACGCCGTGTTCAAACACTCCTTTGGATAGGCAAACAAGGCGCGCTGCCATGCGTTGTCCGTATGGCTAATTTTGTGGGAGAAAAGACGCCGGAAGTGCGTTATGCAGGCCCCATGTCATCCTCGGAAAAACAGCGGGTTGTCGTCCTCTCGATTTTTGCCAGCCTCGGGTTGACAATCACCAAATTCGCCGCGGGTCTTGCCACCGGCTCGCTCGGCATTCTGTCGGAAGCGATCCACAGCCTGATCGACCTGGGGGCCACCATTGTAACCTGGTTCGCGGTTCGGTGGAGCGACCAGCCGCCGGATGAAGAACATCATTATGGGCACGCCAAGGCAGAGAGTGTCGCGGCTCTTGTGGAAACCGGCTTGCTGTTTCTCACCACCGCATGGATTGTTTTTGAAGCGGTCAAACGGCTGATGGGTGGGGAACAGCACATTGAAGTCACGTGGTGGGCGGTTGCCGTTATCGGTGGTTCCATCCTGGTTGATTTCAGCCGGGCACGGGCCCTGAGCCGGGTGGCGCGCGAAACGTCGAGTGAGGCACTCGAAGCCGACGCGCTCCATTTCAGCTCCGACATGTGGAGTTCAGCCGTTGTGCTCTTGGGATTGGGAGCGGTGTGGCTGGGCTTTCCCATGGCCGATGCGGGAGCGGCCATCATTGTTTCCTTCTTTGTGGGGCTTGCCGGCTGGCGCCTGGGAAAGCGCACAATTGGCACCCTGCTTGATACGGCTCCAGCGGGAGCCACGGCAGAGCTGCGCACGCTGATTGAGAATACCGGCGGTGTGCTCCACCTCAGTTCGCTCCGCCTGCGCCCGGCGGGACCGACGCTGTTTACCAGTGCGGTTGTTGAGGTGCCGCGCACCATGCCGGTTGACGACATCGTCAAGCTGAAAGACACGCTAACCGAAAAGATCATCGAGAAGTTTCCGAGCGCGGATGTAACGGTGACCGTCAATCCCGTGACACTGGATGATGAAACCGTGTTCCAGCGGGTGATGCTGATCGCCTCGCGGCGCAATCTGGCCATTCATCATCTTACCGTTCAGGAAATCAAAGGGCGGTTGGCGGTGAGTTTCGACTTGGAAGTGGATGGGCTTATGCCGCTGGTCGAGGCCCATGAACATGCTACGCAGCTTGAGGACGCGATCCGTTCCGAGCTTGGCCCGGGAGTTGAAGTGGAAAGCCATATCGAGCCCCAGCCGGAAAGGCTTCTTGCGGGCGATGATGCGCCGGCCCAGACTTCAAAAGCCATCATCAGCCTGCTCACGATGCTGGCCAAGAAACAGCCGCGCCTCAGCGACCTTCACAACATCCGCATCCGGGAGAATGACCAGGGCTTGTTCGTTCACTATCATTGCCGCTTCGCGCCTTCGGAAACCGTTGATGATGTGCATTTGGTTGTGGACCAAATTGAGAACGGCCTGCAGGGAAAGTTCCCGGCCATCCGCCGGGTCATTGCCCATGCGGAGCCGATTGGCCGCGTGAGGCATGGCATCTGATGCGGGTCATCAGGCCTTCGGAATACCGGGCCATGCCATGGAAAAATGGAGGTGGTGTGACCACCGAAATTCTAGTGAGTCCGCCCTCGGGAGCCTTCGATTGGCGGGTGAGCATTGCGACCGTAAACGCGGATGGCCCATTTTCCACATTTGCCGGTTTTGAACGCCACATCATGACTTTATCAGGTGAAGGCATGACACTTGACATCGACGGGCGCGGAAAATTTGCCCTGAAACCACTCTTGCCCTTTTCATTTTCGGGCGATGCGCGGGTTTATGGCTCACTCTTGCAAGGAGCGGTTCTGGACTTCAATTTGATGGTGCGTCGGGATTTCGGCAGCGGCACTCTTGGCGTATCGGACTGCAAAGCAGGCGATAAATTGGGCTCCGAAAAGAGCCTTCACCTTGCTTATGTCGTTCAGGGTGAGTCACAGGCAGAAGGCCTTAAGTTAAAGCCAAATGTCAGTTTTTATCTTGGGACGGGAGAATTCTTTACGCTTCCCGCCCCCCTGAAACTGGCGATTTGCACGATCACGCCTCGCCTGCTTCCCTTGCCAAACGCTTAAGCTTTTCGATTTCGCCGGGGGGAATTTCCACCTTATTGGCAATCGAGAAGGCTTCGCAGAAACTGATTTCCAAGAGGCCAAGGAGGGTTTTAAGACCCGCGGCCTTGGCCATTTTACGCAGTTCCAGCAGCATGTCGGCGATATACTGAGCCAATTCCTGGTCCCTGGCATCTTTTGCCGGATTCTTGCTGGAAGGATCGTTCATGGCCGCGCCCCGAGTCTGCTATCTGGCCTCAGCTAGCTCTCTAGTTGTATCTACACTATATGCGTGTTCAATATAAATTGAGTCAATCTATGATTGTATTTGGGGAGCCTTGCGCTGATTTGTCAGTTTTGGGTGGTAACTTGCGGTGGCGGAAGGATGCCTATATGAGGCCCTCCGTCTGTTAGTCAGGAACTTGAATGACCGTCGTCGTCGTCGAATCGCCCGCCAAGGCAAAGACCATCAACAAATATCTGGGCTCGGACTTCACCGTGCTGGCCTCCTATGGCCATGTGCGCGACTTGCCCGCGAAGGACGGCTCGGTGCGCCCGGACGAGGATTTCGCCATGTCCTGGGAAGTGGATGCCAAGTCCTCCAAGCGCCTAGCGGACATCGCCGACGCCCTGAAAGACGATGACAAGCTGGTTTTGGCAACCGACCCGGACCGGGAAGGCGAAGCCATTTCCTGGCATGTTCTTGAAGTTTTGAAGAAAAAGGGAGCGCTCAAGGGCAAGACGGTGCAGCGGGTGGTGTTCAATGCCATTACCAAGCAGTCCGTTCTCGATGCAATGCAGCATCCCAGGGACGTAGACGGGCCGCTGGTTGATGCCTATCTGGCCCGGCGGGCGCTCGACTACCTGGTGGGCTTTACGCTGTCCCCAGTGCTGTGGCGGAAATTGCCGGGTTCGCGCTCGGCGGGCCGGGTGCAATCGGTGGCGCTGCGCATTATCTGTGACCGCGAGCTTGAGATCGAGGCGTTCAAGAGCCAGGAATACTGGACAATCGACGGTACTTTCACGACGCCACAGGGCCAAGAGTTCTCCGCTTCGCTCCAGGCCATTGCCGGACAGAAAATCGGCAAGCTGGATATCAAGGACGAAGCTTCGGCACGAACCATTGAGCAGACCCTGAAGAATGCCCGTGTCTCGGTGGACAGCATCGAGAGCAAGCCGGCCAAGCGCCATCCCTATGCGCCATTCCGCACGTCAACGCTGCAACAGGAAGCCTCGCGCAAGCTCGGTTTCTCTTCGGCCAAGACCATGCAGGTGGCCCAGCGACTGTACGAGGGCGTGGACATTGACGGCGATACGGTTGGCCTTATCACCTATATGCGAACTGATGGCGTTGATATCGCGCCGGAAGGGATTGCGGCGGCCCGCAATGCCATTCTCAAGAATTTTGGCGAGCCCTATTTGCCGTCGGCGCCGCGCCAGTACACGACCAAGGCCAAGAATGCCCAGGAGGCCCACGAGGCCATCCGGCCCACGGAGCTTGGCCGCTTGCCCGCTTCGGTGCGTTCGGCTCTCGATGGCGAGCAGTTTGCCCTTTACGAATTGATCTGGAAGCGCACCATTGCCAGCCAGATGGAGAGCGCCGAGTTTGAGCGCACCGCGGCTGACCTCGGGGCCACCGGGCAGGACGGCAAGCATTATACGTTCCGGGCAACGGGTTCTGTGGTGAAGTTCGACGGCTTCCTCAAGGTTTATCACGAGGACCTTGACGATGGCGAAGATGAGGATTCGCGCCGCCTCCCTGCCATGGCGCGCGGCGATGGCATCGGGGTTCGCAAGATTTCCGCCGAGCAGCATTTCACCGAACCGCCGCCGCGGTACTCGGAAGCGTCCATCATCAAGAAGCTGGAAGAGCTGGGGATCGGCAGGCCTTCGACTTATGTGTCGGTGCTTTCGACAATCCGCGACCGGGGCTATGTGCGCCTGGACAAGAAGCGCTTCATTCCCGAAGACAAGGGCCGCGTGGTGACGGCTTTCCTTGAATCCTTCTTCAGCAAATATGTCGAGTATGATTTCACTGCAAACCTCGAAGAGCAGCTCGACCGCATTTCCAACGGCGAAATAGACTGGCGCGAAGTGCTGCGACAGTTCTGGACGGATTTTTCCGCCCATGTGGGCGAGATCAAAGACCTGCGAGTCACCCATGTATTGGATGCGCTGAATGAAATTCTCGCGCCGCACATCTTCCCGTCGCCCACGGATGGCAGCAGCCCGCGGAAATGCCCGTCCTGCGCTGACGGGCAGCTTTCGCTGAAACTCGGGAAGTTCGGCGCCTTTGTCGGATGCTCCAATTATCCGGAGTGCAAGTATACCCGGCAGATGACGGCAAATGGCGAAGGGGAATCAGCCAGTCCTCCGGAAGGCATTGAGCTTGGAGAGCATCCCGATACAGGCGAGAAAGTCACGCGGCGGCAGGGGCGCTTTGGTCCTTACTTACAACTTGGTGAAGTTCCCGAGGGCAGCAAGGAAAAGCCGAAGCGCGCTTCGATCCCGCGGGCCTTTGACCCCAATGACATTGATCTTGAAACGGCGCTGAAGTTCCTTTCGCTGCCCCGGGAGATTGGGATTCATCCAGAAACACAGACGCCGATTGTTGCCAATTTCGGACGCTTCGGGCCGTTCATTTTGCATGACGGCACCTATGTGAATCTGGAGTCGGCGGAAGAGGTTTTCACCATCGGCATCAACCGGGCGGTGGACATGCTGGCGGCGAAACGGGCCAAGGGCTTCACGCCGCGTGGGCGAGCAGCGGCCCTGAAGGATCTTGGCGCGCATCCCGATGGCACAGGTAATGTGGAGGTGTTCAACGGCAAGTTCGGCGCCTATGTGAATCACGGCAAGATCAACGCCACGCTGCCACGGGACAAGACGCCAGAAACCGTGACTTTGGAAGAAGCGGTGGCGCTCATTGCGGAACGAGAGGCAAAGGGGCCGGGCAAGAAACCCAAGCGCAAGGCCGCGGCCAAGAAGACTCCGGCAAAGAAAGTCGCGGCGGTAAAAACTCCGGCAAAGAAGCCGGCCAAAAAGGCTGCGAAAAAGACGCCTTTGAAGGTTGCGGTTTGATCAAGGGCACGAAAGCCAAAAGCCGAGGGCTTCCGAGCGAAGCAGCACTTCTGGAATTTATCCAGACCTCACCTTCCGTGGTGGGCAAGCGCGAAATCGCCCGGGCTTTTGGGCTGACAGGAGCGGAGAAGATTGGCCTCAAGGCTTTGCTCCGCCAGCTTGATCTATCAGGCAAGCTCGCCTATAGCAGGCGGAAGCTCATCGATACCTCCACCCTGCCCCCAGTGACCGTCATCGAAGTGACCGGCATTGACCGCCATGGCGAGACCTATGGCGAGCCGGTGGAATGGGATGAGCGTGTGG
>JBBQNU010000159.1:0-6992 GCA_038330285.1 Hyphomicrobiales bacterium
ATCAGTTCGCCAGCAACTTGCCTTGCGAGCAGCCGCACCAATGCGATCAATGCCGGACGTGAACCCTGTTCCACTTTCCTCGTGAATGGGTCAGGCTGTAGTCCAGCCGAGGCAATGTTGTTGGCGTGACGCTTCATTTGCCACAGAGTCTCCCTAGCGATGCACCGCCGGTTTGGGATATTTTAAAGGGAGAAAATTTCGGCCAATGGCGCGCTGTTCAGCCATGCCTGACGCCAGTGACTGCCTGCACTGACCCCAAGGTCAATTAAAACCATTGGCTCGCGGCTTGGACACAGAATTGGACACGGCCTTACCTGTAGCACTCACAAGTTAAGATACGCAGGTGAAACAAGAACCATCCAATGTGGCTGCAAAGCAGATGTCGTGGCTTGTGAGGCAGAACGTTATTTGACCCACCATAGGCATCCAAGGTTGACTCGCCAGATTGACGAGAAGACGCTTGGGATTCCTGTTAATTGTGGAAATGAACTTGGCTAAAAGCACCGATTCTAGTGCAGTGGCCCCAGCTGATGAAATAATTTACTGGGGCGTTTCAGGGCGGTTAAACATAACTTTTAGAATTCCTCTCCGGCGTCCGAGCTATTGCAATCTTTTTATATCGCGGAAAGAGATATTCATCAGGCGGCGAACAGAATGAGAAACGCCACGATAATCGCCAGAAGACCCACTGCTTCCGTCAGGGCGAAGGCAAGAAGCCCAACGCCCTGCATTCTGTCGGCAGCGCCCGGATTGCGCCCGATGGAGGACAGCCAATCACCGAATATCCGCCCCAGCGCCAGGGCCACGCCGATCAGCGGAACCGCAGCCAGTGCCGCAGCGATATAGCGAATGCCTTCATCAGTCATGATATTTGCCTTTACAAGTTGATTTGTGCAGAGCCAGAGTTCAATGGGCGTGAAGCGCGTCTCTCACATAGATTGCGGAGAGCACTACGAAGATATAGGACTGAACCAGCATTACACCGGTCTCGACGAAATACATCAATACCATAGCCGCAACTGGCAGTAGGGATGCGGCGACGCCGGCGGCCCCGAAATTCCCGACCAGCATGACGCAGAAATCGCCAAACAGCTTGAGCATGATATGCCCCGCCAGAATGTTGGCGAAGATGCGAAGTCCGAGCGTTACTGGCCGGAATAGGTAGGACACAAGCTCGATCAGCACAATCAATGGCGCAAGATAGAGGGGTGTTCCCGCCGGCATGAAAAACCGGAAAAAACCCAAACCCTGAGTCTTGAACGCGAGGAAATTGGTGTAAGCGAACACCGCAAGCGCGAGCGCCAGTGTCACGATCAAATGGCTGGTGAAGGTGAATTTTACCGGCGTGAGGCCAATGAGGCTTCCGAACAGCAGGAAGACGAATATGGTCAGGAAGAATGGCAGCGTTTGCCTTGCTTCCGGGCCCCCGAAACGGATGATCGTGTCCTCGACAAAGGTGTGAATGAATTCGGCGCTGCCTTGCAGCCGGCCTGGAACAAGCTTGAGTTCGCGGGTAGCCAAGATGAAATAGACGCTGACAAGGATTACAGTGGTCAGCATTGCCTGCGACGAAACCGTGAAGGACACGTCGTACCCGCCGATTTCCAAGGGGACGAGAACGTCGATCTCGAACTGGCGGATGGCATACAGACCGATTGGCTCCGTGGCCATTATTGCACCGCGTCATGATGATTGTGAAACCTCCCAGAGCTCCGTCCGTGCCGGCGTTGATGACGGCACGAACGGAATTCAATTCATGTAATCCGGTTCAGCTTGCGGGTTTGGCCCTGGCCCCGGATACCCATTCCACCGGGATGTGAGACGTGACAAATCCCACATGATCGTCCAGAAGTTTTGCAAATCCAGTGAGAACGGCTGCTGTTGTATGGTCACCTGTGTTCAGGGCTTTTTTCATTGCCGCGGGAAGATGACCCGATGCAGCCTCGTATCCGCCGATGACCGCTTCCAGATGCTCTAAAGCCTTCATGGTTCCCAATGGATAGGGTGGAAGCATCGATGTCTGCGCAACAATTGCAATCGAGCGAACGGGAACGCCGCCCAGCCCCAACACCCGGGTTGCGAGTTCATCGGCGATGGCATCAAGTTCGCTGGTAAAGTCATTGAACTTTTTGTGCAGCATGTAAAAGTTGCCGCCTTTGGCGCTCCAATAGGCCTGTTTGATGCGGCTGCGCAGATCAATGGCGTGGGCCAGGCATTGATTGAGCGCCGTCAAAACTTCAAGGTTCTTCGCTTCACCGTTTTCAGGATGTCGCGGGACCGAACGCAAAGTGCCGGTTGAGCTGGAGTGCTTGACATTATCAAGGGTGTTCATTGGGTATCTCCGTGTTTTGCAAGGGTCTTGGGGTTTGGTGTCAGGCAGTTTGCCGCAGAGCCCGAAGCCTCGTGAATGGCCAACTTCGTCCGCGAGTTTTCCGCAGGCCCTCGTGTCATGACCGGGGTGTTTGCTCCACCATTTTCGATGCATGGCGGCATCGTGTGGGAACTCTGCAGGAAATATGACTCTGCATCATAATCGGTATACATCTTGAACTTCTCCTCGTTCGGTTGAAACCAACCTGACTTCCGGGAGATGGGAGTGCCGCCGCTTCTAATCCAATCGATTATCGCATCGGGATTGATAGAAAATCTCTATCGGGCCGAGATCAATGGCCATAGATCACAAAGTCCGGATAGTTCCGTTTCACCGCTTCACGCAAATAGCCTGCAATGCGATGAAAGGTTTCGATCTGCGGAGAGCTGCGGCGCCACGCCAGCCCTATGGTGCGGTAGAGCGGCTTTCCCTTAAGCGTCACCAGCTTTATGCCGCTATTTTGGTTTACAACACTGCGGGCGTATAGTCCCGGAAGGAACGTGAGGCCAAGCCCGGTCGCAACCATCTGGTGCAGGGTGTTGAGGCTCGTGCCTTCGAAATCGTGCAGCAAGCGGGCGCCGAATTCATCGCATATCAGTTGTACCTGCTCGTGCAGGGCATGTCCCTTTTCAAGCGCCAGGACTGATTCTCCCCTGAGCTCCCGCGGGTCAGCGGTATCCAGCGCCGCGAGCCGGTGATCGGCAGGGGCCGCGAGATAAAGCGGCTCACGGAATACGCGGAGCGATTCGAAATCGCCGCCGAGCAAAGGCAGCGGCAGGATCAGAAGATCATGTTTGCCCTGGGCGAGCGCGTCCGGCAACAAATTTGGAAAATTTTCGCGGATGTGGAAGCGAAGCTCCGGAAAATCGGCATGGAGCGCCGGGATAAAGGCTGGAAGCAAATGCGGGCTCACGGATGCAGGCAAACCAAGGCGCACGACGCCACACATCCCCTGCCTGTGGGTTTTGGCAATATCGTGAATTTCCTGAACCGCAACCACGATCCGCTTGGCAGCGGCAAGAACCTGCTCGCCTGCACTTGTCAGAATTAGCGGAGCGCAGTTTCGCTCAGCAAGCTGCACGCCAAGGCGGCGCTCAAGTTCCAGAAGCTGCGCACTCAGGGTTGGCTGGCTTACGCCAACCTTTTCGGCTGCAAGCCGGTAGTGGCCCGTTTCACTGAGCGCCACGAAGTACTGCAGCTGTCTGAGACTTGGCATTCCCAACCCAAAATCACGCGGGCATCATGGC
The DNA here is from genome assembly GCA_038330285.1 of Hyphomicrobiales bacterium. GTDB lineage: Bacteria > Pseudomonadota > Alphaproteobacteria > Rhizobiales > Aestuariivirgaceae > Aestuariivirga. The sequence continues at coordinate 3,619 of JBBQNU010000159.1, forward strand.
TTTCCCTATCTCAGCCTCTATGCTTGCGCGCAAACCGCTGTCGAGATTGAGACGGCTGGCAAGCGCCTTGAGGTAATCGGCTTCCACCGGATTGTCCAAGTCAATGGCTAGAACCGAAACCGCATAGATTTCGGCCGCACGTTCAGGCGTGGTGGCCTTCGCGGCGATGGCATTGATGTCGAGCGGCAGACGGATCTGGTCCATAAGAAAGCCTTTCTCTTCAGCCGTTAGATTGGCGTCGCCCAATCTGGCAAAGATGCGGTCCTGTTCCGCAGCATCAATATGGCCATCGGACTTGGCGGCAGAAATCATCGCCGACAGAAGTGTGAAGCTCAGTTCATCGCGCTCAGCTTTGAGATTGGGAAGAAACACGGTTCCTCCGGCATTTTCAATGCGACCGCCTGCCTTCTCATTGGGCCCAGGGAGCTGGCCGTTCTGCTGTGCCTGCCAGGATTGCCATGCCTTGTAAGCAAGGCCGCCCAGAATCGCGACGCCGCCCATCTGCAGCGCCGGACCGCCAATCTTGCGAACGCTTTTGGATCCAAGCAGCAGGCCTGCTAGGCCGCCAATTGTTGCCCCTTTCAGCGTATCAGCCGAAATGCCGCGCTTACGATCAGATTGATCGCCTGAGTCTCCGCCGCCAAGGATCTGTTGTAGAATTTTTTGCGGATCAATCATCGTATTTCCTCTGCTTTTCAAAAAATTCCAGAACTTCGCAGTCCGGCCAGGCCTGATGTGTTATTCCCCCGCGTTAAATGTGCAAGCATCCGCCCTGTTGCAAGCCCTAAATTTTTTTCGAAGGTCCCTTGCAATTCCAGGATGACCCACTAGATCTTAAAATTGGATGCCGGGCCCCTCTGGCGGCGGATCAGCTATTTTCCCCCGCGATGTCGGAATCAATTCGTAATTGCAATGCGATGTTTGAGGTCCGTTAATGGAAGTTGTCCAGTCAGCCCTGTATTCCGACTTTCTTGGCACACCTTCCTATTTCTGGCTATTGTTTATCGGCGTTGTCGTCACCCTTCTGGTGCTTGATTTAGGCGTTCTGCACAAGAGCGACCGCGTCATCGGCGCGCGGGAAAGCTTTGCGCTCTATGGCTTCTACATGGCCATCGCCTTTCTCTTTGGAGCATGGGTCTGGTGGTCGCGCGGGAGTCAGTCCGGCCTGGAATTTTTCACCGGCTACCTCATTGAGCAGTCGCTTTCGATGGATAACATTTTTGTCATCGCGACCATCTTTGGGACCTTGGCAATACCGCAGAAATACCAGCACCGGGTGCTGTTCTGGGGGATCATCGGCGTCATTGTCTTTCGCGCGATCCTCATCGGCGTGGGCGCAGCTCTCGTCATGTCGTTCTCCTGGATCCTCTATCTCTTTGGGCTGTTTCTAGTATTCACCGGGGTAAAGATGTTCATGAAGCGCGATCACGCGCCCGACATGGAAAACAACGTAATCCTGAAATGGCTGCGCCGGCATTTCCGCATTACAAACGAGCTACACGGCCATGATTTCCTGGCCAGGCTGCCGGATCCAAAAACCGGGAAACTGGTCACTTGGATGACCCCTCTGCTGGTGGCGCTTATCCTTGTTGAATTTGTCGATCTAATCTTCGCAGTTGATTCCGTGCCGGCTATCTTTGCCATCACCACGGATCCGTTCATTGTTTACACCTCAAACATTTTCGCCATTCTCGGCCTGCGCTCGCTTTATTTCGCGCTCGCATCTGCCATGAACCGCTTTGCCTATCTGCCCTATTCACTGGCAACATTGCTCGTGCTGGTTGGCGCCAAGGTTTTTCTCGTGCCATTGGGCGTCAAGATTCCAACCACTCTTTCGCTCGGCGTAACCATCGCGGTACTGGCAGCCGGAATCCTCTATTCCCTTTGGAAGACACGGGGCCAGAACCTGCCAGTTAAGAATGAGCTCTGACACTTAAACTCTACTATTAACCCCTCCATCAGTGACCTGCCCGATATTTTGTACCAGCGCAGTGAGAGATTATTCCATGTGTAGCCTCCCGTCGAAAGGGGCTGGCTTTGGTGCGATGGTAAGGGGCGCAGGCGGCTGCAAAGACCGAAAAACTGGTCCAACCCTTAAGAAGAAGCTACTACATCATCTTGAGCCCGCTCGACTGGTTGCGGTGTAAAGCGAAGCACGCAATAGCCCATAACACCTGATATCAACGACCCACCCATTACGCCGAGCTTTGCCGTTTCAATCTGCACCGGATCGGAAAAAGCAAGATTGCCTATAAACAAACTCATTGTGAAACCTATACCTGTTAAACAGGCAAGGCCATAGAGCTGCATCCAACTGACTTCATTTGGCTTTTGAACTAGTCCCGTTTTGGTTGCGAGGAACATAAACCCTAACACACCAATCTGCTTTCCTATCACTAAACCAGCAGCGATACCGAGGGCCAGCGGCTCCATCAAGTCGCTCACCTTGATGCCCGAAAGTGACACTCCGGCATTCGCAAAAGCAAAGATCGGTAGTACGAGAAACGCTATCCAAGGGTGCAAGATATGTTCCAGATGTTTGAGCGGCGAGCCACCGTCTTTTTCGCTGAGCGGGACCGCCAGCGCCGCAATTACTCCTGCTAAAGTTGCATGGATCCCGGACTTTAGTACGCAAATCCAAAGGAATATACCGACCAGAATATAGGGCGCTGTCCGCACAACACCGAGCCGATTCATCGCCATCAGTATCGCCGTTCCAATCCCGGACAACACTAAAGAGATAGTAGAGACATCCTCTGTATAGAATAGCGCGATTATGATAATGGCACCAATGTCATCAATTATTGCAACTGCAAGCAATAGAATTTTCAAACTCTGTGGTGCGCGTTTGCCGAGCAGCCCCAAAACGCCAAGAGCAAAAGCAATATCGGTTGCTGCCGGGATAGCCCAACCGTTTATATTTTCCGGTGATTCTATATTGATCCAAACAAATATTGCAGCGGGAATGGCCATACCACCAACTGCTGCAACAATTGGTAAAGATGCTTTCTGAATGCTGGACAATTGCCCTTCGGCTACCTCTCGTTTGACCTCAAGGCCGACGAGGAAAAAGAAAATAGCCATTAATCCGTCGTTGATCCAAAGCGATAAAGGCTTGGCTATTTCCAAGTTACCGAATAGTATGGCCACTGGGATATTTAAGATTGCGAGATAATAGACGTCGAGCGCGCTGTTAACGGCAATAATTGCCAGCAGAGCGGCAGTAATCAGCACAATTCCAGCACTTGTTTCGCGCGCGATAAAGTCTTTCAGCGCATCTTTCACCATCGTCATTATTAGTTTTCTTTCAAAAGGCTAGGGCGGCAACTGATTGAGCGTGTGCAACCGCCCCGTTAGTATAAAGGTGAGTTTGA
>JBBQNU010000160.1:0-6964 GCA_038330285.1 Hyphomicrobiales bacterium
GGAATGGATGGGGTTTAGTTAGTGGTCAACATGCATGGCATCGCTGAGATACATGCAGGTCAAAAGTGCGAAAACATAGGCCTGAAGGGCGGCCACGAGAAGTTCAAGGCCCATCAGGCCCACCATGGCCACCAGCGGCAGCCAGCCTGCCGTCACGCCGAGCATGACGACGAAGCCCGCCATAACTTTCAGCATCATGTGGCCCGCCATCATGTTGGCGAAAAGCCGGATGGAAAGGCTCATCGGGCGGATGAAATAGGATACGATTTCGATGAGCACCACCAGCGGCAGGAGCAGGGTGGGAACGCCCGAAGGCACGAACAGCTTGAGATAGCCGAAGCCGTTGCGGATGAAGCCGATGACCGTGGCCCCGATGAACACGACGAGCGCCAGCGCCAGCGTGACCACGATATGGCTGGTCACCGTGAAGGAATAGGGAATGAGGCCAATGACATTGGCGAAGAGGATGAAGACGAACAGCGTCAGCACGAAGGGGAAATAGGTGCGGGCGCTTTCATGCAGCACTTCGTGGGTCATGTTGTCGACCACTTCGTAAATGCTTTCGGCCACCGACTGCAGCCGCGTCGGGATCAGGTTGCGCGGCGCCAGGATGAACAGCAGCGAGGCGCAGGTGACCGCGATCACCGCCCACAGGGCCGAATTGGTGAAGGAAATGTCGAGGCCGCCGATATCGATCGGAATGATTCGGTTGATCACGAACTGGTGGATCGGATCGATAATCTTTTCGCCGTGTTCAGGAGTTGCCACGTTCAGTCCTCATCATCATCGTCTTTGACGGATGGGGGCATGGGGCCCTTGCCGCCGAGTAAATCTTCCGCCTGCTTGCTGCGCGACAGCCGCATGACGTTCATCACGCCCGCCGCCAGCCCAAGAGGCATCAATGCCAGCATGATCCAGGGCGCGGTGCCGAAATACTTGTCAGCTCCCCAGCCCAGGGCCATGCACACAAGAAGTCCCACGAGTAATTCGCTGACTGCCCGGAATGCGAGACCCGCGGCAGACCCTTCCTGACTGTCAGGGCCGGATGCGCCGCGCCGCTCTTCAAGGGTTTGTTCGATCTTCTTGCCGAGGTTTTTGAGCCGGTCAGAGTCCGTCATGATTCCACTCAAAATTTCCAGCAAAAATCAGCGATTTCCACCCCTTAAAATCGAGCGCACCATAGTTACGGGGGGGAATTGTGTCAAGAAATGGATAGTGCATGTAAACGCTTGTAAAGCCTTGCTTTTATGGGCGTTATAAACGATGCGTCGAAAAGTCCGGTGGGATTCGGGGCAAGCCTCCGATTCTGCCGCGTTCGATTTTCGCAATAGGAAAGTTACGATGAAAGCCGTTCTCTACGAAGCCTTCTCGGCCGCGCCGAAGATTGTGACCCTTCCCGATCCCGCCCCCGAAGCGCATGGGGTTGTCGTCAGGGTCATGGCCACCGGCGTCTGCCGCAGCGACTGGCACGGCTGGGTGGGCCATGACGCCGATATCAGGCTTCCCCATGTGCCGGGCCACGAACTGGCGGGATTTGTTGAGGCCGTGGGCCGGGATGTGAATAACTGGAAAAAGGGCGACCGGGTCACCGTTCCTTTCGTCAGCGGCTGCGGCTCATGCCCCCAGTGCCACACGGGCAATCACCAGATCTGCGATAACCAGTTCCAGCCCGGCTTCACCCATTGGGGATCTTTTGCCGAATATGTTTCCATCCACTACGCCGATATAAATCTGGTGCGCCTGCCGGAAACCATTGATTTCGCCACCGCCGCCAGCCTGGGCTGCCGCTTTGTTACCTCCTTCCGTGCCATCGTTGATCAGGGCCGCGTCTCCGCTGGGCAATGGGTTGCCGTCCACGGCTGCGGCGGCGTGGGATTGTCCGCCATCATGATTGCCAATGCGATTGGAGCGCAAGTCGTTGCCATCGACATTGCCGACCAGAAACTCGAACTGGCAAAATCAGTGGGCGCGGCCGCCACGGTGAATGCCAGCAACGTTGCTAACGTCGTCGAAGCTGTCATGGAAATCACCAGGGGCGGGGCGCATGTGTCGGTCGATGCCCTGGGCCACGCCACCACCTGTTTCAATTCCATCGGCAATTTGCGCAAACGCGGCAAACATATTCAGGTGGGGCTCATGCTGGCCGAACACGGAACTCCGCAAATTCCCATGGGCAAGGTCATCGCCCATGAACTGGAAATCCTCGGCAGCCACGGCATGCAGGCCCACCGTTACGGCGACATGCTGGCCATGATCCAGTCGGGCAAACTGTCGCCGGAAAAACTCATCGGCAAAACCATAAGCCTCGAACAGTCAATCGACGCGCTGATGAACATGGACAAGTTTGAAGCGGCAGGCGTGACCGTCGTGACGAAGTTTTAAACTGACTTTCCTCTCCCATGGGGAGAGGAAGGGGCCCAAGCTTCGCTTGGGAAGGTGAGGGGTTTCGGTGCAGGAATTTCATGACCGTAACCCCTCATCCTCCCATCCTGCTCAGCTTCGCATCGCAGGACGGGCCCCGCCTTCTCCCCATGGGAGAAGGAAAGTTACAAAGTGAATTCGACTTATAGCAACCCCAGCTCCACCAGCGCCTTCCGCAAGCCTTCCGGCGAGGTAAAATGATGCGCCTTCATGCCAATCGCCTCGGCGCCTTTCACATTTTTCAAACTGTCGTCGATAAACAGGCAATCGGCCGCCTCAAGCCCGTTGCGCCCCAGCAGCAGCCGGAAAATCGCCGGGTCGGGCTTGAGCAGCTTCTCATCGCCTGAAACCACGATGTCCCGGAACTCATAGAGAAACGGAAAGCGCTGCTTGGCCTCGCGGAATTTGTCGCCATTCCAGTTGGTGATTGCGTAAACCGGCGCGTCCTGTTCCACCAGTTCCTTGAAAATCGCCACCGTTCCCTCGATGGCATGGGGCAGGGTTTCATGCCACCGCGTGTCATAGGCGGCTATGGCTTCCGCGTGATCGGGATGTTGCACGATAGCGAGCTTCACCGCCTCGGCAAAGCTTCGCCCCCGGTCCTGCTCCAGGTTCCACTCATGATTGCAGACATGGGCGAGGAACCACTCCATCTCCTCTTCGTTTTCAAAATACTGGGTAAAGAGAAAGCGTGGATCCCAGCGCAGGAGGACATTTCCAATGTCGAAAACGATGTTCATGGTAAAGGTTCCAGATTTTCCAGAAGCGGCGCATACATCATGATGGCGTGGTTCTCGGTGATGAATTCTTCGCCGCGGCCAGCGCCAGTTTCAAGGTCGCGCACCATGCGGTGAAGCGAGTTATGCCGGCTATAGCCGCCCCACCATTCGGTCCGGATGGCATGGTCGCGTTCAATAACCTGGTATGCGTAACGCGGTTTCACGTCGGCCCGCCATTCGCCATGCAAATAATCCCCCTCCACCCACACCCGCAATTGATGGGTGTTTGCAGTTTTGTTGCTGATCTGCAGGTCGATGTAATTATAGGAGCACGTGGCCCCCGAGGCAAAAGGCTGGCTGCGCCCCTCATCGGGGAACACGTCAAAGCCGTGGCGCCAGCGCTCAGTGATGGAAAGCTCCGTATGCAGCGCCATCCAGTAAATCAGATTGGTCATCTGGCAAAGCCCGCCGCCCATGCCCTGCGCCACCGTTCCATTGCGCAGCACCATGCCAGTCTTGAAGCCGCGCCGCGCCGAAGGCTTGCCCACCAGCCGCCAGAATGAAAACGTCTCGCCGGGCCTGAGCAAGAGCCCGTCAATGCAGGACGCGGCGACCTTGAGGCTCTCCACCTTGTTGTGCTGCAGCCACATGTCCACCCCCTTGAGCTGGCGCAGCAGCGGCGTGCGGTGGCTCGCGTGTTGATGTTGAAGCTGCGTGGCGCTGCGCCTGGCGGCATAGCGCTTTCCCGGCCAATACCACTGCGCCCTCCGCTTGGCGATGAACCAGGTCTTCCCCAAGGCCATGCGCAGGGGCGAGCGGTATTGCGGTTTTGAAAGCGGCTGACGCATCGACGTCAATTAAGCAGTTTTTGCGTCAAGCGCGAAGAGCAGCGTCTTGCCTTCTTCCGGATCAAATCCCTCGCCGGCCTGCATGAACCCGCATTTTTCCAGGACGCCGATCGATGGAACGAGCCGCGGCAGGGTTTCGGCCTTGATGCGCCGCACCTCCGGATTGGCAAAGGCATGGCCAGTGAGAAGTCTTATCGCTGCCGTGGCGATGCCCTGCCGGTGCAATTCCGGAACAATGGAATAGCCGATCTCGACCTGGCCATTTTCATCGGGCCTGCCCTTGAAGCCCGCGGTCCCCGCCAGCATTGGCTGTCCATCAACTGTTGCGGTGACATAATAACCTAGCCACCCCATCGACTCTGCGTCGGCCTTCATCAGGTCGCGCAGCCAGGCCCGTGTTTCGGGGCCGTTATATTCCGGCGGCCAGGAAGGCGGCGCCGAAACATTCAACAGCGCATACAAGGCTTCCGTCGAATTGTCTTCCGCATCCAGATGGCCGAACGCAGTCGCAATCAGCGAAACGCCGCTTCGGGTATCCCGCAAAATCATTGGCTAGCTGGCCTCCGCCATCGCTTCGGCTTCGGCGAGGTTTACCGACACAAGCTGCGACACGCCGCGCTCCATCATGGTCACGCCGAACAGCCGGTCCATGCGCGACATGGTGAGTTCGTGGTGGGTGATGATGAGGAAGCGCGTTTCCGTGCGTTCCAGCATGGCATCAAGCAGGTTGCAGAAGCGCTCCACATTGTGGTCGTCCAGCGGCGCATCAACTTCGTCTAGCACGCAGATGGGCGAAGGGTTGGTGAGGAACACGGCGAAAATCAGGGCCAGCGCCGTCAGCGTTTGCTCGCCGCCCGACAGCAGCGAAAGCACCGTCGGCTTTTTGCCCGGCGGATTGGCCAGGATTTCAAGCCCCGCTTCCAGCGGATCATCGGACTCGATCAATTGCAGCTCCGCCTTGCCGCCGCCAAACAATGTGGTGAAGAGCTCGCCGAATTTTTCATTCACCGTGCCGAAGGCATCAAGCAGGCGCTGGCGGCCTTCGCGGTTCAGGCTGGAGATGCCGCCGCGCAGCTTGTTGATGGCCTGCACCAGGTCGTCGCGCTCGCGGATGAGCGTTGCAAGCTGGCTTGCAACGGTTTCGGCCTCTTCCTCGGCGCGCAAATTCACTCCGCCCAGGCGCTCGCGGTCCTCGCGGAGGCTGAGCAGCCGGCGTTCGATATGTTCCGTGTCCTCAATCTTGTCGAGGTCCAGGCCGGCGTTCGCCACAATCTCGGACGGCGCGCATTGCAGGGTTTCGGCAATGCGCCGCTCGCTGTCCTCATGGCGCTGTTTCGAGGCCTCAAGCCGGGCTTCGAAGCGCGCATGGTCCTCGCGCGACGTCGATGCCAGTTCCTGGGCTTCGCGCAAAACCTGGTCCGCGGCGCGAACTGCGTTCTCGCCCTCGGCCAAGGCATCGGCAGCAGCCTTGCGCTCGGTTTCCGCTTCCTGGAGCAGGTTCATCAGCGTGCGGCGCTTGTCCGCCAGAATCTGCGGCTGGCCTGCAAGCTCGGCAATGGCTTCGCGGGTTTCCTGGGCCCGTGTTGTCAGATGTTCAATCTGCTCGGTGGCGCGATTGGCCCGCTCGCCCCATTGCTTGCGTTCCGCTTCAAGCGTTGCGAGCCGTTCGGCCCGGGCCTTTGCCTCGCGCTCCAGCCCGTCATGCTTGGCGCGGGCCTCCGCGTAAGCCGCCCGCTCGCGGTTGACGTTGTCGCGAAGCGCGGCGACTTCCTGCGCCAGTCCTTCCAAGACCGGAATGGCCTGGAATTCGGCCTGCGCTGCTTCAAAGCTGCCGCGCACTTCATCAAGCGACTGGGCGATGCGGCGGATGCCTTCATCCAGCGCGCTGGTTTGCGCCAGGCGTTCGGCAATCTGCCGCTCATGCCTGGCCAGCGCCTGGCGTGAAAACTCAACCGAAGATGTCGCTGCCCGCAATGCCTCGCGTTTTTCGCGCTCGGCCCGGGCTCCTACTTCCACCGATTGTTTGGCCGCCTCAAATTTCTGGGCGGCTTCCGCCGCAACCGCCGCTGAATCGCGCATTTCAACTTCAAGAAGCGAAAGCCGGTTGCGCTCGGCCAGGCGCTTTGCCGCCGCACTGGGCGCATCAGCAGCCGAGGTAAATCCGTCCCAGCGCCAGACATCGCCTTCACGCGACACCAGCCGCTGCCCTGAGCGCAATTGCGCCTGAAGCGCCTGCCCGAGCGACCGCGAAACTACACCAATGTGTGAAAGCCTTCGCGCAAGTGCTTGTGGCGCCTGCACAAAATTGGAAAGCGGCTGTGCCTCTGCCGGCAGGGAAATCCCGTCCTCCAAAGGCGGAAGCCCGCGCCAATGGGTGGGGGCTCCTTCATCGGATGAGGCATCGATATCATCGCCAAGGGCCGCACCAAGTGCTGCCTCATAGCCCCGCTCCACCTTGAGCTGGTCAACCAGCGCCGGCCACAGGTTGTTGTCGGCGGCCTTCAGCAAATTCGTCAGTGTACGGACTTCCGTCTGCAGGCCCTCGGCCTTGCGCCGCGCCTCGTCATGGGCTTGCCGCGTGTCGGCCTCAACCTGGCGCGCCACACGCAAGGCGACTTCCGCATGGTTGGCCGCCGTTTCATTGGAAGCCAGAACCGCCACCGCTGCGTCCACGGCGGAGGCCAAGGTCGGCCCGTCGCCAGTGCTGCCCATCTGCGCGAGCAAGGCCTGGCGCTTGGCGCCGGTTTCGCTGGATTCGCGCTCAAGCCGGGCAATGCGCTGCCGTTGTTCGTCAATGGAACGGGTAATCGCGCCGCGCCGGGCCGTGAGTTCCGAAAGCCGCGCCCCGGCCTGATCGGCCACGTCTTGTGCGGTTGCCAGCGCGCTGGCAACGCTTTGCAGCGCCAGCGCCGCCTCGGCCCGCAAGTCTCCGTCATTATCCTGCGCCGCCCGGAGCGTCGTGTATTCCTCGACGAG
>JBBQNU010000161.1:0-6876 GCA_038330285.1 Hyphomicrobiales bacterium
GCTCCAAGATGATGGACAATTCACTCAAGACAAAATTGCAAAACCTTAAGATCGCTATGAAGGGGACCGGCTGATGGATATTCGCGCCGCTGAGATTTCGACAATTCTTAAAAAGCAGATCAAGGACTTCGGCAATGAAGCTGAAGTATCCGAAATCGGCCAAGTGCTTTCGGTGGGCGACGGCATTGCCCGCGTCTACGGCCTCGACAATGTGCAGGCCGGCGAAATGGTGGAATTCCCTGGCGGCATCCGCGGCATGGCGCTCAACCTTGAAACGGACAATGTCGGCGTGGTTATTTTCGGCAACGACCGCGACATCAAGGAAGGCGACACGGTCAAGCGCACCGGCGCCATCGTGGAAGTTCCGATCGGCAAGGAATTGCTGGGCCGCGTGGTTGACGCGCTCGGCAATCCGATTGACGGCAAGGGCCCGATCAAGACCAAGCTGCGCTCGCGCGTTGACGTCAAAGCCCCCGGCATTATTCCGCGCAAGTCGGTGCATGAGCCGATGTCGACCGGCCTCAAGGCGGTTGATGCGCTCATTCCGGTTGGCCGCGGCCAGCGCGAATTGATCATTGGCGACCGGCAGACCGGCAAGACGGCGATCATTCTCGATGCGATCTTGAACCAGAAGGCCATTCACCAGTCAGGTCCGGAAAAAGAAAAGCTCTATTGCGTCTATGTGGCCTGCGGCCAGAAGCGCTCCACCGTTGCGCAGTTCGTGAAGATTTTGGAAGATGCCGGTGCGATGGAATATTCCATCGTGGTGGCCGCCACCGCTTCTGAATCAGCACCTATGCAATACCTTGCACCGTTCACGGGCTGCACCATGGGCGAATATTTCCGCGACAACGGCATGCATGCGCTGATTGCCTACGACGATCTCTCCAAGCAGGCCGTGGCGTATCGCCAGATGTCTCTGCTTCTTCGTCGTCCACCAGGCCGTGAAGCTTATCCGGGCGACGTATTCTATCTCCACTCCCGCCTGCTTGAGCGTTCAGCCAAGCTGAATGACTCGCTCGGCGCCGGTTCGCTGACGGCACTGCCGGTTATCGAAACCCAGGCCAACGACGTTTCGGCCTATATTCCAACCAACGTGATTTCCATCACCGATGGCCAGATCTTCCTTGAAACGGATTTGTTCTACCAGGGCATCCGCCCGGCGGTGAACGTCGGCCTGTCGGTGTCGCGCGTAGGTTCCGCCGCACAGATCAAGGCGATGAAGCAGGTTGCCGGCAAGATCAAGGGCGAGCTGGCGCAGTACCGCGAAATGGCGGCGTTCGCCCAGTTCGGTTCCGATCTCGATGCTTCAACGCAGAAGCTTTTGAATCGCGGTGCGCGGCTCACGGAACTTCTCAAGCAGCCGCAGTTCTCGCCGCTCAAAACCGAAGAGCAGGTTGTGGCGATCTATGCTGGCGTGAACGGCTATCTTGACGCCCTGCCGGTCAACAAGGTGCGTGAATTCGAAGAGGGTCTGCTGCGCATGTTCCGCGACAAGAACATGGACATCCTGGATGCCATCCGCACCGAGAAGCAGATCAGCGATGCGGTGGGCGTGAAGCTCAAGGCGGCGGTTGATAGTTTTGCCAAGAGCTTTGCATAAGGTTTCCTGATGGCCAGTCTCAAAGACCTTCGCAACCGCATCGCCTCGGTCAAGGCGACCCGCAAGATCACCAAGGCCATGCAGATGGTGGCCGCGGCGAAACTGCGCCGGGCCCAGGAAGCAGCTGTTGCGGCACGCCCCTACTCTGAACGGATGGCGGTGGTGCTGGCCAATCTGGCAAGTGCCGTTGCAGGCAAGGACGGCGCGCCGGCACTTCTGGCGGGAACCGGCAAGGACCAGGTTCACCTGCTTGTCGTTGCCACGGCGGAGCGCGGGCTTTGCGGCGGCTTCAACTCTTCCATCGTAAGGCTGGCGCGCGAGCATGCGGACCGGCTTCTGGCCCAGGGCAAGACTGTCAAGATCATGACCGTCGGCAAAAAGGGCAATGACGCGCTGAAGCGCAACTACGGCAAATACATTGTGGACGCGGTGGATTTCCGCGGCCTCAAGCAACTGGCCTTTTTCAATGCGCAGCCGGTGGGCGCCAAGATCATCAGCCTGTTCAATGCCGGTGAGTTTGATGTGTGCACGCTGTTCTTCGCCGAATTCAAATCGGTGATCTCGCAGAAGCCAACCGCCATTCAGCTTATTCCGGCGGCGGTTGCCGGCGGCAAGGCGCCCGATCTTGGCGGCGCCATCTATGATGCGGAGCCGGATGAAGGCGAAATTCTCGCTGATCTTCTTCCGCGCAACATTGCAATCCAGGTGTTCCGGGCGCTGCTCGAGAATGCTGCTTCGGAACAGGGCGCCCGCATGAGCGCCATGGACAACGCAACGCGCAACGCCGGCGACATGATCAACAAGCTGTCGATCAAGTACAACCGCCAACGCCAGGCCCAGATTACCAAAGAACTCATTGAAATCATTTCAGGCGCGGAAGCGCTGTAAGGCACGTTAGAGAAGGATACATCACATGGCGAAGAAAGCCGCATCGGCAAAATCCTCAGGCCTCGTTGGCCGCATCACGCAGGTGACGGGCGCCGTCATCGACGTCCAGTTTGAAGGCGAGCTGCCGCAGATCTTGAACGCGCTCGAAACCACCAATGGCGGCAACCGCCTGGTGCTCGAAGTGGCCCAGCATCTGGGTGAAAAAACCGTGCGCACCATCGCCATGGACTCGTCTGAGGGCCTGGTTCGCGGCCAGGAAGTTTTTGATACGGGCTCGCCCATCATGATGCCCGTGGGCCCCGAAACGCTTGGCCGCATCATGAACGTGATCGGCGAGCCGGTTGATGAAGCCGGCCCGATGAAAACCAAGATCAAGCGCGCCATTCACCAGGACGCGCCCTCCTTCGTTGAGCAGTCAACCGAAGCGGAAATCCTCGTCACGGGCATCAAGGTTGTAGATTTGCTGGCGCCATACGCCAAAGGCGGCAAGATCGGCCTGTTCGGCGGCGCCGGCGTTGGCAAGACGGTTCTGATCATGGAACTCATCAACAACGTGGCGAAAGCCCACGGCGGCTATTCGGTGTTCGCCGGAGTTGGCGAGCGGACCCGTGAAGGCAACGACCTTTATCATGAAATGATCGAATCGGGCGTGAACAAGAAGGGCGGCGGCGAAGGCTCCAAGGCGGCCCTGGTTTACGGCCAGATGAACGAACCGCCAGGTGCGCGCGCCCGCGTTGCCCTTTCCGGCCTCACGGTTGCCGAGCATTTCCGCGACGAGGGCCAGGACGTGCTGTTCTTCGTGGACAACATCTTCCGCTTCACCCAGGCAGGCTCGGAAGTGTCGGCTCTCTTGGGACGCATTCCATCGGCCGTGGGCTATCAGCCCACGCTAGCTACCGACATGGGCACCATGCAGGAGCGCATCACCACCACGCAGAAGGGCTCCATCACTTCAGTGCAGGCCATTTACGTGCCGGCCGACGATTTGACCGACCCGGCGCCAGCAACATCTTTTGCCCATTTGGACGCAACGACAACACTGTCGCGCTCGATTGCCGAGAAAGGCATTTATCCCGCAGTGGATCCGCTCGATTCCACCTCGCGCATGATGGATGCCCGCATCATCGGCGAAGAGCATTATGATACGGCGCGGCGCGTGCAGCAGATCCTGCAGCGCTACAAGGCCTTGCAGGACATCATCGCCATTCTTGGCATGGACGAGCTTTCGGAAGACGACAAAACCGCCGTGGCGCGGGCCCGCAAGATCGAGCGCTTCATGTCGCAGCCGTTCTTCGTGGCCGAAGTGTTCACCGGTTCGCCCGGCAAGCTGGTGCCGCTGGCTGATACCATCAAGGGCTTCAAGGGCCTGTGCGACGGCGCCTACGACCACTTGCCGGAGTCGGCGTTCTACATGGTGGGCACCATTGAAGAAGCCGTCGAGAAGGCCCAGCGCCTTGCGGCGGAAGCAGCGTAACGCAGATGGCTGGCCTTCACTTTGAACTGGTAAGCCCGGCGCGGCTTCTGTTTTCCGGCGATGTCACCTCGGTGACCTTGCCCGGGACGGAAGGCGACATGGGAATTTTCGCAGGCCACGCACCGGTTTTGTCAACACTGCGGCCCGGTGTTGTGGTGGTGACGAAAGAGGGCGGCTCAACCGACCGCATCTTCGTGCGCGGCGGCTTTGCCGAAGTGAATCCGCAGGGGCTGACGCTGCTGGCTGAAACCGCCATTCCGTTGGCTGACCTTGATGCAGCGGCGCTTGCCCAGCAGGTCAAGAATGCGGAAGAGGACTTCGCCGATGCGGTGGACGCCGAGTCCAAGCGCAAGGCGCAGGAGAATCTCGATCACCTGAAGGCGCTGCAAGGCGCGCTGTAAGTTTTTTTGTCTGGATGAATTAAGAACCCGCGAGATGATCGCGGGTTTTTTATTTGTGTATTTTTCATCATGACCGGACTTGATCCGGTCATCTTCTTTGCTGCCCCAAAAGAAGATGCCCGCGTCTAGCGCGGGCATGATGAGAATTGGGCGAGAACTTTTCTATCCTCACCCTGAGGTGCATGGCGCGAGCCATGCCTCGAAGGGTTGGCGGATGCGGACACAGGTGCTTCGAGGCCCGGCTTTGCCGGGCACCTCAGCATGAGGGAGAGCGGTGTTACTCGCCCATTCTTACGGGGCGGCGGTCGCTTTTGGCGCCGCTGATTTCCTGCATCCAGCTTGGCTTGCCGCCGTTGTTGCGCTTTGGAGCGCCGGTGCCGCCGTGGGGGCGATTGCCGCCGCCACTAGATTTGCGCGGGCGATTGTCGCCGGATGGCTTGCCATCTTTTGCAACGGGGTTCCACTGGCGCTTTTGGCCCTGGGGCTGTGACGGACGGCCGTTGGGGCGGCGCTGTTCGTTTTCGGCGGGCGGCAGGTTTGATTTGCCCAACGCATGCTGCACAACCGGGATGGTCTGGCGGATGGTGCGTTCGATGTCTTTCAACAGGGAGCGCTCATCACCGGCACAAAATGCAACGGCCACGCCTTCAGCGCCGGCACGCGCGGTGCGGCCGATGCGGTGGACGTAGGATTCCGGCACGTGGGGCAGATCGTAGTTGATGACATGGCTTACGCCATCAACGTCAATGCCGCGCGCCGCGATATCAGTTGCGACCAGCACGAGGATCTTGCCAGCCTTGAATCCGGCCAGCGCCTTTTCGCGGTTGGCCTGGCTCTTGTTGCCGTGAATGGCTGAGGCGGTGTAGCCCGCCGCCGTCAGGCCCTTCATGATCTTGTCGGCGCCATGCTTGGTGCGGCTGAAGACCAGGGTGCGGGTCATGTTGTTGTCCTTGAGAATATCGACCAGCACCTTGAGCTTGTTGGCCTGATCGACATGGATGACGCTCTGGTTCACACGGTCCACGGTGGTAGCCACGGGGGCCACTTCAACGCGCACCGGGTTGGTGAGCAGGCCGCTGGCGAGATTTGAAATTTCCTTCGGCATGGTGGCCGAGAAGAAAAGATTCTGCCGCACCTTCGGCAGCATGCCGGTGATCTTGCGGATGGCGTGGATGAAGCCGAGGTCGAGCATCTGGTCGACTTCGTCGAGGACAAGGACTTCGACGTTGGCGAGGGTAAGCGCACGGCGCTCGATGAGATCAACGAGGCGGCCAGGCGTTGCAACGACGACGTCAACGCCGCCGCGCAGGATATCAATCTGCTTGCCGATGGAGATGCCACCGAAAACCACGGCGCGGGTGACCTTCAGGTTGCGGCCATAGGTCTTGAAGCTTTCGCCGATCTGCGAGGCAAGCTCGCGGGTGGGGGAAAGTACCAGAACCTTGCAGGAGTTTTTGGCGACACGTTCGGTGGCGTGCGACAGGCGCTCGAGGATGGGGAGCGCGAAGGCTGCGGTCTTGCCGGTGCCGGTCTGGGCGATGCCGAGAAGATCGCGGCCCTTCATGAGCTCAGGAATGGCGCGGGCCTGGATGGGGGTTGGCTTGTCATAACCTTCAGCGGCAATGGCCTTGAGGAGGGGCGCCGAGAGGTTGAGTTCTGAAAATGAATTCACTGTGTAAATATCTTTCTGTCTCGGACAGATGGTGGGAAAGCGCAGAACATGTCCGAGTGGCTGCCCGGCGATTATCGCCAAGCCAGCACTGGTCCTGTGCTTAAACAGACCCCACATGAAAGGATTGTTCGGATTTTTCGCTTCGGTCGGAACGGCGGCATCGAGAATGCCACCTCATGTTATTCTTTGAATGACCGAGGTCGATAGGCCAGCATATGGGCGCTGCAGCGCAATAAGTCAAGCCGCAATGGGGGAAATGGCCCCCAGAAGCTCGCCCATGTCATGAATGACATGGGAAACGCCGAGCTGTTTCAGCTCCCTTCCCTTGGCCACGGGGTCATGGGCAACGCCGGTAAAGCCGATCACCTTGCAACCCGCGGCGAGGGCCGCAGTGGCCCCGGTTACACTGTCTTCCACCACCAGGCAGTGGGCCGGGTTGAGGCCGGCGCGGCGGGCTGCAAGCTGATAAATATCGGGGGCGGGCTTGGGATATTCGACATCTTCATACGTGGTTAACCTGTCGCCAAAGAAAGGTTCGAGCCCCGTCAGGCGGAGGGCTTCGAGCGCGCGGTTCCGTGGGCCATTGGTGCCGATGCTTTTGGGGAGAGCAAGCCCGCGCAGCATGGGGATGACGCCGGGCACGGGTTTGAGATCACGCCGGTAGCGCTCAAGCATCATGACATCCTTGCGGGCGCTCAGATCAGGCGGCAGGGTCTTTCCGTGCTCGCGCTCAAGCCCCGCCACCATGTCCTCAAAGGTCGGGCCGACAAAGCGGGGGTACATTTCAGTTTCGGTGAGATGAATGCCGTTTTCCGCCAGCAAGGCCATATCGACGGCC
>JBBQNU010000162.1:0-6793 GCA_038330285.1 Hyphomicrobiales bacterium
GCAAGCTGCCGGCGGGCCATGTGGTGATTTACGATGATGACCATTACTACATGGGGAGCGTTTTGGCGGAGTTGTTGATTTCGAAGGGATGCCGGGTGAGCTATGTCACGCCATCTACAAAAATTTCCGAATGGAGTGTCAATACGCTTGAGCAAGGACAGATTCAACGACGGCTCCTGGAGCTTGGCGTTGAAGTCAGGACAAGCCATGCGGTAGTTGAGGTTGGCGATGGTTCGGTGGCTGTCGCTTGTGCCTATACTGGAAGGCTCGGTGAGATTTCCTGTGACGGCGTACTTCTGGTTACGGCACGGATTCCCAATGATGTGCTTTATACGGATCTCCTGGCCCAGAAGGCCAAATGGGCTGACAGCGGGATAGAATCGGTGAAGACAATCGGGGATGCGCAGGCGCCGGCGGCTATTGCCTGGGCCACCTATGCGGGACACCGCTATGCGGAAGAATTTGACGCGGCCGATATCGGTGATGCATTGCCATTCAAACGGGAAGTTGCGGGGTTGAAGGACTGAGATGGGAAAATTGACTGTAGCCATTACGCAAATGGCATCGCAAAAAGACTGGAAGAAGAATTGCGACACGGCGGAGAAGCTGGTGCGCGATGCGGCCAGGCAAGGGGCGCATCTCATCTTGTTGCAGGAACTTTTTGATGGCGATTATTTCTGCATCGAACAGCACACACGGTTTTTCAAGAACGCGCACGAAATTGAAAGCCATCCTACGGTGGCGCGCTTTGCGGCGCTGGCAAAGGAATTGGGCGTGGTGCTTCCCATCAGTGTGTTTGAACGCGCCGGACAGGCCCATTACAATACGACTGTGATGGCGGATGCCGATGGCAAGCGCCTGGGCATTTACCGCAAGTCGCATATTCCGGATGGGCGCGGCTATCAGGAGAAGTTTTATTTCTCGCCGGGTGATACGGGCTTCAAGGTCTGGGACACGACGGCGGGCAAGGTGGGGCTGGGCATTTGCTGGGACCAGTGGTTTCCGGAATGTGCCCGCGCCATGGCACTGATGGGGGCTGAAATCCTGCTTTATCCCACGGCCATTGGGTCGGAACCCGGTGATCCCTCCTATGATTCCAGCAATCACTGGCAAAACACCATGCGGGGCCATGCGGCGGCCAACATCATGCCGCTGGCCGCGTCCAACAGGGTGGGTCGGGAAGTGGCGCCCGATGGGCGGGCTGACACGTTCTATGGCCGGTCCTTTATTTCCGACCAGCAAGGCGAAAAGCTGACGGAGATGGACCGCGTCGAAGAGGGGGTTCGGCTGCAAAGTTTTGATCTCGCGGCGATTGGCGAACTGCGCCGGACTTGGGGGGTGTTCCGTGACCGACGGCCCGAACTTTATGGCAGTCTCTTGTCAATTGATGGTAAATTGCGCTTTCCCGCCACATAGTTAGCTGGATTGCGACAATCTGACGCCGTATTCGCCGGTTACTTTGGCGTCATGGAGAAGCCGGGTTTTCTCATCCAGCACCTGATGATTGCGGGCCTGCTAGCCGCCATTGGCGTTGTTGTGTTCGCGGGCCAGTCCCATGCGGGCAACCGCTATTGCACCTATTACCCGGAAGATCCCAACTGCTATGAAGCGCTTTATGGGCAGGGCGTTTCGCCAGCGCCGGGCGATGATGACGGGCAATTTGACGAGGGCAATTTCACCTTTCAGCCCCCGCCGCCCCGCCCGCGGGCCAAGGCTGCCACGTCTTGCCAAAGCATTGGCCGGGCATTGCGGCAACATGGCTATCGTCAGGTGCGACCGGTGGATTGCGGGGGCGTGGATTACAAGTATGTGGCCTATCTCGGCTACCAGCGCTATCTGCTTCGGGTGAACAGCCTCGATGGCACGATCATTTACGAAATCAACTATTGATCACGGGGCGCTTTTCCCTGGACGTGTACCAGCCGCCGAGGGCTTTTTCATAAGCCAGCCCGGCGCGGAAGACGCGGGCATCGTCCCAGGTGCGGCCGACGATTTGAATGCCGGTGGGAACGCCTTGCAATGTATGGCCTGAGGGTACGGCCAGCACCGGGCAATTGTGCAGCATGTTGAACTGATGGGTCATCACCCAGCCGGCTTCAGGATCGGCCTTCTTTCCATTGATGGTGAAGTTTTCGTCCCAAGGATCATGCTCGGCCTTGACCGCCGCCAGACTATTCGTGGGGCAAATGAAAACATCGTGGGAGGCCAGCACGGGACCGAGTGATTGAAACATGGCATGGCCGCGTGCCCAAGGCTTGTGAACATCATCCATGGTTGAATTGCGCTCGGCGGCGGCGGCGAATTTGAGGGCGTAGTCGGTCATGAGATGGGCATTGGTTTCACGTTGCCAAATGGTCTGGCGGCCAAAATTCATGGTGTTGTACCAATGCATGGCTTCACTATCGATGATGCTGGTCCAGCCGAGTTCGACCTCTTCAACCTTGGCGCCAAGGGAGCGGAAAACCTGAATGGCCTCGAGAGTTTTCTTGCGCACCTCCGGATCGACTTCGACGTAACCGAAATCAAGCGAGTAAGCGATTTTCCAGCCTTTGATGCTCCCGGCTTTCACTGGCAGTCTCACGCGGGTGCGGATGGAGTCATGGTCAAGCGGATGGGGACCCGACGTCACGTTCTGCATCAGGGCCGCATCGGCAATACTGCGGGTCATGGGGCCGCAATGATTGAAGCGGTCAAAGTTGCCTGGCGGGCCATCGGGGTTGCGGCCATGGGGCGGCTTGAAACCCACGGTGCCGCAAGCCGATGACGGAATGCGGATTGAGCCGCCGATGTCGGTGCCGGTGGCGAGCGTTGTGAAACCCGCGGCCAGTGCCGCACCGGAACCGCCGGACGAGCCGCCGGGACCATAGTCCAGATTCCAGGGATTTCGCGTGACGCCCCACATCCTTGAATGCGTGACGCCGGACAGGCAAAACTCCGGCGTTGTGGTGCGGCCAAAGATTATGGCGCCGGCCTTTTCCAGGCGCTCGATCTGGGGGTCGGAGTGATCGTCGATGTTGTTGGCGAAAATCAGGGAGCCATGGGTGGTGCGCTTGTCTTTTACACGCTGGGCGTCCTTGACCAGCAGGGGAATGCCTTCGAGGGCACGTGGCTTGAAGCCGCGTTTCGCGTAGAGCTGTTCAGCCACCTTTGCCTTGGCGAGAGCTTCATCAAAATAGCAGTCGGCGAGGCAGTTTATCTCTTTGTTCAACTTCTGGCTGCGCGCGATCAATGTTTTCAGCAACTCAACGGGCGAGGCTTTGCGGGCCTTGAACAGTTTCAGAAGTTCTGCGGCAGAGGCATAAGCCAGATCAACATTGGTCATAGACAATTTCCACGGATTAGAGTTAGGCAGGAGTTTGAACCATAATGAGGGAACTAGTCCATGGCCGGGAAGCTTGAGGGTCGCATCGCATTGGTCACTTCGGCGGGGCAGGGCATTGGCCGGGCCTCGGCCATTGCGCTGGCACGGGAGGGGGCAAAGGTTTTTGCCACCGACATCAGGGAAGACCTGTTCAAGGATATTTCAAAGGAACATCCCGGCATCACGGGCTTCGGGCTCAATGTTTTGGAACAGCCGGCGGTGGATGCGGCTTTAAAGCGCACCGGTCCCATCGACATCCTCTTCAACTGCTCGGGATTTGTGCACAACGGCACGGTGCTGGACTGCGAGGAGAAGGATTGGGACTTCTCCTTTGACCTCAACGTGAAGGCCCATTACCGGATGATCAAGGCCTACCTGCCAGGGATGCTGGCCAAGGGCAAAGGCAATGTCATCAACATGGCATCGGTCGCCTCGTCGGTCAAAGGAGCGCCCAACCGCTTTGTCTACGGAGCCAGCAAGGCCGCGGTCATAGGCCTTACCAAGGCCCTGGCGGCCGATTTCGTGGCCAAGGGCATCCGCTGCAATTGCATTTGCCCGGGAACGGTGGAAACGCCCTCGCTTTATGACCGGATGCGGGCCCAGGGCGATGTTGAAAAGGCGAAAGCGGCCTTTATCGCAAGGCAACCCATGGGGCGCATGGCACAGCCTGAAGAAATAGCAGAGATGGTGATTTATCTGGCAAGCGATGACTCGGCCTTCATCACCGGGCAGGCGCTCGTCATCGATGGCGGCTGGTCAATCTGATCCATTGCAACTGCCCCCATTGGCAATCTGAAAAATTCCCCATAGGATAGTATTTTAATCGTCTGGAACAAGACGAAGGGGAGTGGCTTAATTGGCAATTGGCAAGACTGCCATTGAGGCAGTCGGCGTTACAAAGATATTTCAAAGCTCGGGCCAGGACAGCCTCAAGGCGCTGGACAATGTTTCCGTCACGATTGGCGAAAACGAGTTTTTCACCCTTCTCGGCCCTTCGGGCTGCGGGAAAACCACCCTGTTGCGCCTGATTGCCGGATTTGATTTCCCAACCGATGGGCAAATCCTGCTGCACGGACAGGATATAGCACCACTGCCGCCGTTCCAGCGGCCGGTGAACACGGTCTTTCAAAACTATGCGCTGTTTCCCCACATGACGGTTGGCCAGAACATCGGCTTCGGCCTCGAAATGCAGGGCCAGCCGCGGGCCGAGATTGAGGCGCGGGTTTCGGAAATGCTGAAGCTGGTGCAGATGGGGGATTTGCGCAACCGCCGGACCAGCCAGATTTCCGGCGGCCAGCAGCAGCGCGTGGCGCTGGCGCGGGCCTTGGCCCCCAAACCCAAAGTGCTTCTGCTTGATGAACCCCTGTCGGCGCTTGATTACAAGCTGCGCAAGGAAATGCAGATCGAATTGAAGCGACTGCAGCTTGAAACCGGCATCACCTTCATCTTCGTGACCCATGACCAGGAAGAAGCGCTGACCATGTCGGACCGCATCGCGGTGATGAACAAGGGGCAGATCCTGCAGATTGGCAGTCCGCATGACATTTACGACAGGCCGGCCCAGCGGTTTGTCGCGGACTTTATCGGCGAAACGAATTTCCTTGAAGGCAAGCTGCAGAGTTTCGCCAAAGGCAAAGCCAAGGTGAAGCTTGCATCGGGGGCAGTCCTTGAGGCCGATGTGCCCGATGGCTTTACGCCGGCAGGCAAGGTCACCGTGGTGGTGCGGCCGGAACACGCCGATCTCGCCACGTCCGGCAAGTCCTCGGTTCTCAATGGCGTGTTGGAAAACATCGTCTATTTCGGAACGGACACCCACTACCATGTGCGGCTCGCGGACGGCCACCCGTTCATCGTCCGGCAGCAGAGCAGCCGCACCGGCGGCGAGAGTTTTGCCGTGGGCGCCAAGGTTGGCATTGCGCTTGAGCGCGATGCCGCGCATCTGTTGAGGGATTAGGGATGGCAACCGCACGCGAGACTGCCATTGCCGCGGAGCGCCAGGATGTCGTCACCCGGCTCTGGCTTTCCACGCCGGCACTCGTCATCATTTTCTGTGCGGCGCTCGGGCCGCTTCTGGTGGTTTTGCTCTACACTTTCCTTGCCAAGGGCGATTACGGCGGGGTGAAATGGATATTCTCCACCGAGGGCTGGTTCAGCGTTTTTTTCGAGCGCGACATCTTCGATGACACGGTAACACTTGCCGACGCGCATCTCTCGATCTTCTGGCGCTCGGTGAAACTTTCGCTGGCAACAACCGTGCTGGCCCTCCTGTTCGGCTTTCCCACTGCCTATTTTATCGCGACGCGGTCAGAACGGACCCGGGATATCTGGCTGTTCCTGGTTACCATTCCGTTCTGGACCAACCTGCTCATCCGCACCTTCGCCATGATGGAAGTGATCCGCAACGAAGGCATCATCAATACGACGCTGATTTCGCTCGGCATCATCGACACGCCCATCCAGATCATGTTCACCGATACGGCCATCATGATGGGACTGGTTTATGTCTACCTCCCGCTCATGGTCCTGCCGCTTTACGCAAGCATGGAGAAACTTGATTTCCGCATCGTCGAAGCGGGCTATGATCTCTATGCCACGCGGTTCCAAGTGTTGTGGCGCATTATCATTCCGCTGGTGAAGCCCGGCATTATCGCTGGCTCCATTCTGGTGTTCGTGCCATCACTCGGGGCCTATGTTACGCCGCGCGTGCTTGGCGGCGGCAAGAACCTGATGCTCGGAAATCTCATCGAATTGCAGTTCGGCCAAGGCCGCAACTGGCCGCTGGGCTCGGCACTTTCCATTACCCTCATGGTCATTGTCATGGTGGCCATGCTGGTTTACGTGCGGCAGGCTTCCAAGGGGACGTCCAGCCATGGCTAGGGGCACGCGGTTTTCCATCCAGCGGCAATCCGGTTTCGGCGTGATAGCGGCGGTGTGTTTTATCCTGCTCTACGCACCCATTGCCACGCTGATTTTCTATTCCTTCAACGCGGGCAGCTCGATTGCCATCTGGGAAGGCTTTTCCTGGCGCTGGTATGAGGCCGCCTGGGCCAATGAGCAGATCAAGGAAGTTTCCCTGCGCTCGCTGCTCATTGCCGTTGTAGCGGCCACGGTTTCAACGACGGCAGCCACCATGGCGGCGCTTGCCACGACGCGAACCCGGCAGTTTCGCGGCATTACGGCGATTTATGCCGCCATCAATGCGCCGCTCATGGTGCCGGAAATCGTAACCGCGGTGGCGCTTCTCATCACCTTTGCCTCCATCAAGGTGGCCACGGGCTATGCGGGGCTCGGCTACCTGTTTGCCGCCCATTCCGCCTTCTGCATTCCCTTTGCCTACCTGCCGGTGCGGGCGCGGCTTGAAAGCATGGATCTGACCCTGGAACGGGCTGCCGCCGACCTCTATGCCACGCCCTGGAAGGCCTTCCGCTACGT
>JBBQNU010000163.1:0-6765 GCA_038330285.1 Hyphomicrobiales bacterium
CAGGGAGCATCATCGGTTATCTGCTGATCGGCACCGATAATACCGCGCGCAAGGAGGCGGAAGAGGCGCTGCTCAGAGCGGGGGCCCTTCAGAGCGCGATTTTCAACAGCGCCAACTTCTCGAGCATCGCCACCGACGAGAAGGGCGTCATTCAAATCTTCAACGTCGGCGCCGAGCGCATGCTGGGCTATACGGCCGCTGAAGTGATGAACAAGATCACGCCGGCCGACATTTCCGATCCGCAGGAAGTGATCGCGCGCGCCAAAGCATTAAGCGTCGAGCTTGGAACCACTATTACGCCGGGCTTTGAGGCGTTGGTGTTCAAGGCCTCGCGCGGGATCGAAGATATCTACGAGCTGACCTACATCCGCAAGGATGGCAGCCGGTTCCCGGCGGTGGTGTCAGTCACCGCACTGCGCGACGCGCATGGGGCCATCATCGGCTATCTGCTGATCGGCACCGACAACACGGCGCGCAAACTCGTCGAAGAAGAACAGAAAAAATCCGACCAGCGCCTGCGTGATCAGCAGTTTTACACCCGCTCGCTGATTGAATCCAACATCGACGCGCTCATGACCACCGATCCCGCCGGCATCATCTCGGATGTCAACAAGCAAATGGAGGCGCTGACCGGCTGCACCCGTGATGAATTGATCGGCGCCCCCTTCAAGGACTACTTCACCGATCCGGAGCGCGCCGAAGCGGGCATCAAGCGGGTGCTGCGCGAAAAATCGGTCACCGATTATGAATTGACGGCGCGGGCCCGCGACGGCAAGCAAACCGTGGTGTCCTACAACGCCACCACCTTTTACGACCGGAACCGCAAGCTGCAGGGCGTCTTTGCCGCGGCGCGCGATGTGACCGAGCGCAAGCGGGTGGAGATGGAGCTGAAACAGGCCAAGGCCGTGGCCGAGAGTGCAAGCCGTACCAAATCTGACTTTCTGGCGAGCATGAGCCATGAAATCCGCACCCCCATGAACGCCATCATGGGCATGGCCGACCTGCTCGCGAAAACAACGCTCACCCCGGAACAGGACAAGTATGTCCAGGTTTTCCGCCGCGCCGGCGACAACCTGCTCAACCTCATCAATGACATCCTCGATCTTTCAAAGGTCGAAGCTTCGCAGCTTGAACTGGAACGCACCGGTTTCTCGTTGACCGGCCATGTGGAAATCGTGATGGAGATGGTCGCGGCCCGGGCCCATGAAAAAGGCCTCACGCTGCTGTGCGAAATCGCGCCAGACGTTCCCAACGACCTGGTGGGCGATCCGACACGGCTGCGCCAGGTGCTGCTCAACCTGATCGGCAACGCCGTCAAATTCACCGAGCGAGGCAAGGTTTCCCTGCGTGTCACGCTGGAAAAGGACACCGCCGTTCCGGCCATGTTGCGGTTCACTGTTTCAGATACCGGCATCGGCATTCCGGACGACAAACTGGACCGTGTGTTTGAACGCTTCACCCAAGCCGATACCTCCACCACGCGCCGCTTCGGCGGCTCCGGCCTGGGGCTCACGATTTCGAAACGCCTCGTTGAACTGATGGGCGGGCGCATCTGGGTTGAAAGTGAAGTGGACAAAGGCAGCATGTTTGCATTTGCCGTGCCGTTCGAGAAATGGGCCGGCGCCGCACTGCGCGGCGCGGTGCAGGTGGGCGCAGACCCTCAATTGCCCTTGACGCCCTTGCGTATTCTTCTGGCTGAGGATTCCCCCGACAACTGCCTGGTGACCATGGCCTATCTTGAGGACACGCCGTACCGGGTTGAAATTGCCGAAACCGGAGCTATCGCCTGTGAGATGTTTGCTGCCCGGCCCTATGACCTTGTCCTGATGGACCGGCAGATGCCGGTCATGGATGGTTTGACCGCGACGCGGAAAATCCGCGCCTGGGAACTGGCGAACGGCAGGCCGCCCACGCCCATCATTGCGCTTACCGCCTCCGCCTTGAAGGGCGACCGGGAAATGTGCCTGGCCGCGGGCTGCACGGCCTTTTTGACCAAGCCGATCAAGCAGGAAGTGCTGCTGCAGGCGATCAGGGAACATTCGAGCGCGGCTTCGCCACCAGTCTTGGAGGAAGTGGCGCTCCCGGTTTTGAGATCCAGCATTGCAGAGCAGGTTCCTGCTTATCTGCTAAACTGCCATCAGCATGTCATCGACATGGGCGAAGCCCTGGACCGCGTTGACTTTGAGACCGTGACGATTCTCGGGCACAACATGAACGGCTCCGGCGGCATGTTTGGCTTCCAGGAAATCACGGATATCGGCATCGCCATTCAGCAGGCCGCTGAGAGTTCCGACACCGATGCATCTCGCAAGTGGGTGGGCGAATTGTCCAGTTACCTTGATCGCGTCGCGGCCATGTCTGCCTAGCCCATCCCTTGCCTGATTACGCCCGGCAAAGCTATTATGGAAAAATTGATGAAAGGGATGACCCATGACCAAATCCGGCGGATGCCTGTGCAGGTAGTTACGCTTTTCGGTAACCGCGGCACCGATGGCGGCGCGGGTCTGCTGGTGCCGCGTCTGCCAGTATCTGGGCGCCGGAAACGGCGCGGTGAGCGTGTGCTTCCGCGCTGACTCGGTTTCAGTGCAGGGCGAGGTGAAATGGTTTGAAAGCATCGCCGACAGCGGCAACCGCATGAGCCGCGGCTTTTGCCCGACCTGCGGAACGCAACTCTTCAGCAAGGCCGAATCCCGCCCGCACCTGACCTTCATCCGCGCCGGAGCCCTCGATGATCCAAATCTCATGGCGCCCCAGATGACTATCTGGACAGCCGCCGCCCCGGACTGGGCCTGCATTGATCCGGCCCTGCCGAAGGTAGCCGGCCAGCCGCCGCCAGTGGCGTGAGGGATTTGAGTCCCCCTCATGCTGAGGTGCATCGCGCTTGCGATGCCTCGAAGCACCTGTTTCAACTTCAACCAGCCCTTCGAGGCCTGGCTTCGCCAGGCACCTCAGGGTGAGGCTGCCCTTGTCACGCCGCAATTCATCGCCACATGAGCGCCGGAAATTCATCGGGAGCCTGTTTAAGATGTTAAAGACCCTCTTCGCCGCCAGCACCTTGACCCTTGCCGCCGCCTGCCTCACCCCGGCCCTTGCCGATGACGGCAAGCTGGTCCGCAGCATTTCGCTCTCCGGCCATGGCGAAGTGCGCATGGCGCCTGATCTCGCTGTCGTCACCGTGGGTGTGATGAGCTCCGCCGCAACGGCGCGCGAAGCGCTTGATGCCAATACCAAGGCCATGGAGGGCGTCATGGCATCGCTGGCGGCCGCCGGCATTGAAGCGCGCGATATCCAGACCTCGAACTTCTCGGTGAACCCGCGCTATGACTACGGCCAGAACAATGCCCAGCCGCCGAAGGTCATTGGCTATGATGTCTCCAACAATGTTTCCGTGACGGTGCGCAAGCTCAATAGCCTCGGCGCGGTGCTGGACCAGGTCGTGTCCTCCGGTTCCAACCAGATCAACGGCGTGGCGTTCCAGGTGTCAAAGCCCGAAGCCGCAACCGATGAGGCCCGCAAGCTTGCCGTGGCCGATGCCCTGCACAAGGCCCAAGTCTACACTGCCGCCAGCGGCGTGAGCTTGGGGCAAATCATTTCACTCTCCGAAGGCGGCGGTTACCAGCCGCCCCAACCCATGTTCAAAACACAGCGCGCTGAAGCCGCCTCCGCTGATGTGCCCATCTCCCAAGGCGAGCAGGTCATCGCCGTGGATGTGAACTTCACCTGGGAAATCAAATAGTCATCAACTTGAAGTGACCCCTGCTGCCATTGCCTGTCAGCAGGGCTCTGCTAGGTTCCGCCCATGCCCATCTGCGAACGTGATCCCTGGCGCGACCAGTATTTCGAGAACATCCCGTGCCCGGACAACGTCCTGATTCCGACCGATGATTTTGACGCCTGGCGCTGGTATCCCAAGCACAACTGGATTTATGACAAGCTCCGTATCGCCCAAAGCCAGGGGTTCGCCAGCGGCCCGCACGGCGTCATGCCCCCGGCCTTCCCGGTCTTTTCCAAACCTATCACCAACCTGAAAGGCATGGGCGTGGGCAGCCGCGTGATTGCCTCGCAGAAGAACATGCTCGCCTGCTCAACCCCCGGCCATTTCTGGATGCCGCTGCTCGACGGCCCGCATGTCTCAACCGATTGCGCCGTCGTGGGCGGCCAGGTGAAATGGCTGCGCCACGCCACCGGTGTTCCCGGCCCCGAAGGCACCTTCAAATACTGGACGCTGCACGCCGATGAAATGCCGGAGGTCGCGACCTATCTCAGGACCTGGGTCAGCAAATACATGGCCGCTTACACCGGCATGATGAATTTCGAAACCATCGGCGGAAAAATCATCGAGGCCCATCTGCGCTTCGCCGATCAATGGTGTGATCTCAACGGCAAGGGCTGGATCGAGGCCATGGTGCGCCTCTATACCGATGGCACGTGGGACTACGACGGAGGCCAGCGCCGCGTGGGCTTCTCCATTCCGCTCTTTGCCCGTCACAACAGCAATTTTTCTCATCCGCCAAAAGACCTGCAGGACCGCATCCGCGCCATGCCAAACGTCTCAAGCCTGCAGATTACCTTCTATGACAACAAGGACGCAGGCCTCCACCCCATGCCGCCCGGTGGTTTCCGCATCGGCATCGTCAACGCCTGGGATTTGCAATCAGGCTTCGCCGCCATCGATGAACTGGCCAAAGCCTTCCCCACCCACTCACTGCTTCGCGCCTGAAATATCCATGGCCTGCGCTTTCGGCAACGCCCCGGCTCCAGGCTGCTCTGCCCAATGCTTATAGGTCTGCACCCCGCCCGAGGCGCGAACCTTGGCAATGAGATCAAGATCAACTTCCGCATAAACCCACTGCGGCTTGTTCATCTCGCCCAAGGCCAAAACGCCGCCCGGTGGAAAACCCACGTCCGATGGCGCGAAGATTCCGGCCATCCCGCAGTTTGCCGCGCACGCAGCACTCCAGGGTGACGCGCCAACAACCGGTGAATGCACCGTGTAAACCTGGTTCTCCAGGGCCCGCGCCACGGCACCTGTGCGCACCCGCCAATAGCCCCACTCGGTCTCCGTATTCGATGGCGCCAGAATGATTTCAGCCCCCGTTTCGGCAAGCGCCCGCGACAGCAGCGGAAATTCAATGTCGTAGCAAATCAAAAGGCCAATGCGCGCCGTGCCCACATCAAACACCGTCAGCGTCTTGCCCGAAGCAATGTGCCAGGGCTCGCGCTCCCATGGCGTCGGCATGATCTTGTCGTAATGGCCCCTGATCCCCGTGGGCCCGAAAATATGCGCCACATTCATCGTGCAGCCCGGCCGGCGCTGCGGGCCCGAACCGGCGACAATCGTCACCCCATGTTTTGCAGCAAGCTTCGCATGCACCCGGTCAAGCTCTGGTACCAGCCCCGACACCACATCAAACGAAGCCTGCACATCGGAAGCTTTTCCGCCGATGCTCGCCAATTCCATCGCGCCGTATTCCGGAAACACCAGAAGCCCCGCCCCGGCACTTACCGCCTCTTCCACCCAGCGCGTGATCTTCGCCTCGTAGGCGGCAATGTCCTTCAATTCATCGAGGGGATACTGCGCCGCGGCGATCTTAATTTTTCTTGTCATCATCATCCACATGGAAATTGTGCAACAGACGGTGAAACACCGGCACCAGCATCAGGCCTGCGATGGCGAAAATCAGCAGGCCGCAGACGATGGCGTAAATGCCGGCAAAAATCTTGGCGCTGTCAAATTGCAGCTCGCCCATCGGCCCCATGCCGGACAGGATCATGGCGGAATTCACGAAGGCATCGATGAACCCCATGCCCTCGAAGCCCATGTAGCCCGCCATGCCGATGGCCAGCGCCACAATGATAGTGCCGAGAGCGACGAAGCCATGGCGCAGCAGGCGCTGCGAAAAAACTTGCCTGCTCGCCAGCCTGTGGTGGCGCTTTTCAAACTTCAGCAGGCGTTTCACCGGAAAATCTTCTCGCCCTGCTCGTCGATGATTTGGCGCCCTTTAACCAGGGCGATATCCGCTGCCTCTTCGAGTGAGGTGAAACGGTCGGCGCGGACAAAGCTGTGCTCCTTGCGCACGCCGTCAATCTCTTTCGAAATCACGCCCGCCAGTTGAAACTGCCCGCCCTCCTTGTAGGGCCGCGCCTCGATGGTAAAGCCCTTGTGCTCGGCTGACTTCACCGCTTTCGGCGCCGCCGGAGCCCCTCCGCCGCCGCCAAACAGTTTCTTGAAAAACGACATCGTGGAATCCTTTCGAGCCATGCAATGTCCCGCAATCTAACACCGATGCCATTACCCGGAAAGTAATTGCCAAGGGTCATCCGGTGGACATAATTTAGCGTAACAGATAAAGTTTCAATATCAAAACAGCGAGGAGAAACCGCCATGTTAAGCGTATTCATGAATGGAAAAAAACATCTGCTGCTCGACCGCCGCAAATTCCTGAGCGGGGCCGCAGGCCTGATCGCCGCTGGCATTCTGCCGCAAAATGCCCTCGCCCTGGCCGGCCCCTATTCTTTCAAGCAGGGCGCCTATGATGTGACCGTGGTGAGCGATGGCACGCTCCTGCTCGATCTCACGCTCTTTCCCGATGCCAAGCCCGAAGAACTCAAGGCCCTCCTCGGCGCGATGGTCCAGGGCGAAAAGGCCCAGTTCGAGGCAAGCCCCCTGCTGCTCAAGTCGGGAAGCGACGTGATTCTCATGGACACAGGCTCCGGCGCGGGCTTCCAGCCCACCTCCGGCAAAATCGCCGAAAGCCTCAAGGC
>JBBQNU010000164.1:0-6758 GCA_038330285.1 Hyphomicrobiales bacterium
GGGGGCCGACGTGAATACGCCCTCCTATATCCGCAACGCCCATGCCCCATGCCTCACCAAGCCGGAGATGGTATTTTATCTCGATTGCTTTTTGGGGCCGAAGGGCAATCCCAACTGGTTTGATCCGCGCGCCATTCCCAATCTGGCCTATGATGTCAAAGGCCTGCCGCCAGCCTATATTTCCGTGGCCGCCCATGACCCGCTGTATGATGACGGGGTGATTTTTTTTGAAAAGCTTCGGGCTGCCGGAATTCCGGCAATCCTGAAAGAAGAGCCGGCCTTGGCCCATTCCTTCATGCGCGCCAGGCACGTGAGTGAACCTGCAAAAAAAGGCTTCAACGGGATCGTTGAAGCCTTAAGAAGCCTGGGTCACAGGGAGGTCTTGCCGGATTAGAGCACCGTTACGGTGGCGCCCTGCTTTACGAACTGATAGAGTTCCGACACATCTTCGTTCAGCATGCGGATACAGCCCGAAGAGGCGGACTTGCCGATGGAGGTCGGCTCGTTGGTGCCGTGAATGCGGTAGATGGTCGAGCCAAGATAGATGGCGCGGGCGCCCAACGGATTCTTGACGCCGCCTTCCATGAAAGCCGGCAGTTCCGGGTGGCGGGCGCGCATTTCTGTCGGCGGGCGCCAATCCGGCCATTCCGTCTTGAAGCTCACCTTGTTGGTGCCGGACCATTCAAATCCCTTGCGGGCCGTGGCTACCCGGTACTTGACGGCCTTGCCGTTACCGAGAACGTAGAACAACACATTCTGCTTGCTGTGAACGACGATGGAGCCTGGGGCCATGGCGGTTGAATACTTGACGACCTGGCCGCGCTTGAATTTCGGCTTGGCGAATTCGCGCAGGGCCTTTGGCTGGATTTCATCCATCGGAACGGCGGCAACCAGGACAACACCTTCAAAAGGCTTCTTTGACTGGGCCTGGGCGGATGTGGCCAGCAAACCGGCAAATACGGCGGCGGCGGCGATTTTTGTGATCAGGTTGGACATTTGGGCTTCCCCTCGAAATCGGTTGATGGTGACTGTTTACGGGAAGCCGTCTGAACTCATCCTGAGCGCGGCATTTAGCTGCCGTTCATTTTCAGGGCTTTGCATATGGCCAGCGGGAAGCTAGTCTGCCGCCCCATGCCAAACTCCCCTAAAATCAAGCATTTCCGGCAAAAAAGCCCTGAAATACGGACGCCCCGAGGACACCATGACCATCAAAACAGTTAAGAAATTTCCACACAAAATTAAGGAAGTGGAGAATTTCTGGATTCCCCTGTCCGATGGCGTGAAGCTCGCGGCCCGCATGTGGATTCCCCTGGATGCCGAAAAGAAGCCGGTGCCCGCCGTGCTTGAATATCTCCCCTACCGCAAACGCGACGGCACCATCGCCCGCGATGCGCTGACCCACCCCTATCTCGCGGGCCATGGCTATGCCGCGATCCGCGTCGACATGCGCGGCAATGGCGACAGCGACGGTGTCATGCTCGATGAGTATGCCAAACAGGAGCAGGACGATGCGCTGGAGGTGATCGCTTGGATTGCCCGGCAGAAATGGTCAACCGGAAAAGTCGGCATGTTCGGAATTTCCTGGGGCGGCTTCAACGCCCTGCAGGTTGCCGCGCGGAAACCTCCCGCCCTGAAAGCCATCGTCACCCTGTGCTCGACCGACGACCGCTATGAGGATGACATCCATTACAAGGGCGGCTGCCTCCTCAATGAAAACCTGGGCTGGGCCGCAACCATGCTGGCCTATTCCTCGCGCCCGCCCGATCCTAAGATCGTTGGAACGAAGTGGCGGAAGATGTGGCTGGAGCGCTTGAAGGCCGAGCCCTTCCTGCTCATTCCCTGGCTGCAGCATCCGCACCGCGATGCCTATTGGAAGCACGGCTCTGTGTGCGAAAACTTCTCCGCCATCGACACGCCCGCCTTGATCGTCGGCGGCTGGAACGATGCCTACTCCAATGCAATTCCCCGCCTGATGAAAGGCCTGCGCAGCACGCGCAAGGCCATCATCGGGCCGTGGTCCCATAAATATCCGCATTTCGCCGTGCCCGAACCCCGCATCGGCTTCTTGCAGGAAATGCTGCGCTGGTGGGACCAGTGGCTGAAGCACGAAGAGACGGGTGTTTCAAAGGACCCGGATTACCGGGTCTATGTCATGGACGCCGATAAGCCCGGCACTTCCAAGGCCCATTTACCCGGCCGCTGGATTGGCGATGGCTTTTGGGGCTTCGGCAATACGGAGACGAAGAAATGGTTTTTGACCGAGAAAGGCATTTCAGGGGCCGCCGGCGCGGAAAAGGCGCTGACGATTTCGTCACGGCAAACCACCGGCGGCGATGGCGGCGAATACTGTATCATCTGGCTTGGCCCGGAATTTCCCGGCGACCAGAAAAATGATGATGCGCAATCCATCACCTTCGATTCACCGGCCCTCCAAACCGCCATGGATATCGTGGGCCAGCCCCAGGTTGAGATTGAGTTTTCGGTTGATAAGCCCGTCGCCTCCGTGGCGGTGCGCTTGAATGACGTGTGGCCCTCAGGCGAAGTGTCCCGCATCACCTATCATCTGCAAAACCTCTGCATGCGCGACAGCCGCGAAACGCCCACCGCCCTTGTTCCCGGCAAGCGCTACACGATAAAAATCAAGCTCGATGACATTGCCTGGCGCGTGCCCAAGGACCACAAGATCCGGGTTGCGATTTCAACCAGCTATTTCCCCATGATGTGGCCCGCGCCAGAACCGGTGACGCTGACGGCCTATGCCGGCAAGTCGGCGCTGCATCTGCCGGTGCGCAAGGTCGTTCAGAATGAAACTCCCGTGGTGTGGAAGCCCGAAGAGGCCGCCGAGCCCGTCAAGCTCAAGGAGCTCAAAAAGCCCTGGCACAAACGTGATGCCACGGTTGATCCCAAGACCGGCGAATGGCGCCTGGCCATTGTCGACGACTTCGGCTCGAACGAAATTCAGCCGCATAAGCTCATCACCTATTCGGTAGGCCGCGAAAACTATTCCATCCTTCCTGATGATCCACTGTCCGCCAAAATGGAAACCCATTGGACCGAGGAACTGAAGCGCGGACCATGGCACGCCCGCACCGAAACTTATGGCCGGCTCACCGCCACCAAAACCCATTGGCTGGTCTGGGGAAAAATCGACGCCTTTGAAGGCAAGAAGAAAGTCTTCACCAAGGAATGGAACGAGCAAATTGAGCGGAAGCTGCAGTGATCCGCGGGTGCCCGGCTTTCGTATATGCGTCTGTAGGTTTGCCGGACTCCCTGTATGATTGCCGTGTTGCCGCGAATGGCTGAGAAGACCCATATTCCTCTCTCAACGGCCCAGCAGAACGATTTTGCGGCTTTGCTGTTTCGCGTGGCCAGCGACCGTGATCGCGCCGCCTTTGCAGTAATTTTCGATCATTTTGCCCCGCGGGTGAAAAGCTTCATGATGCGAAAAGGCGCTTCTGCCGAAGTGGCTGAAGATCTGGTGCAGGAAACCATGATCGCGGTCTGGTCAAAGGCCGCCCTCTATGTGCCCGAAAGGGGCGCGGCCTCGACCTGGATATTTACCATAGCGCGTAACCTGCGCATTGACCGACTGCGCCGTGAATCCTCGGCGCATTTTACCGATCTCGAGGATTTTGATGCCCCATCCGATGATGTGCCCGGTGACGAAGCCATGAACCGCAGCCAGGAAGACAGCCATGTGGCCAAGGCTTTGGCGCAAATTCCGCCCGAACAGCGCGAGCTACTGATCCTTTCTTACGTCGAAGACGTACCACAGAGTATGATTGCTCAACGATTGAACCTGCCTCTTGGAACCGTGAAGTCCCGCATGCGCCTGGCCTACAGGCGCATGCGCAAGTTATTGGAGGCGGTGAATTGACCATCGTTCACCATCTGGATGATGCCACCATCCTCAGCTATGCGGCCGGAACCCTGGGCGAAGCCTTGAGTGTTGCCGCGGCTTGCCACATCAGCATGTGCGCGGAATGCCGGACTGCGGTTCGTGAAGCGGAAGCACTGGGTGGCGAAATTCTGGACGATCTGGAAGTCACCGCAATATCCGATGTGCGCCGCGCCGCAACCCTCGCCAGCCTTGATGACACTCGCGCCACCAAACCGGCTGTGGTGAAAAGCGATATGCCCGCACCCCTCCAGCGTCTTCTGGGAGGGCAGGATTTCGCGCAATTGCACTGGCGGAAGAAAGCCCCCGGTGTTGCCATCTACGAATTGCCGCTTTCCAAGGGGGCGAAGGGGTCCTTAAAGCTACTCTCAATTGCCTCAGGCATGACCATGCTTGAGCACGGCCATGGCGGCGAGGAACTCACGCTGGTTTTGCAGGGCGCCTTCACCGACAAGGTCGGCAGGTTTGCCCGCGGTGACATTGCCGATCTTGATGAAGATACCGAGCATTGCCCGGTCATTGAGAAAGGCGAAACCTGCATTTGCCTCTACGCAACGGAAGCGCCGTCTCACTACAAGACACTTCTTGGCCGCCTGCTGCAGCCGTTTCTGAAAATTTAATTACGCCCCCACCACTTCGTCATTCCGGCGAAAGCCGGAATCTTTCTAACGTCACTGGGATTCCGGCGTTCGCCGGAATGACGAATTGAGCGGCAGCTAAGCTGGCTTCCGCAGCTTGTAGATTCCCACATCGACCACGGACTCGGCAAAGCCCGCTTCGCAATAGGCCAGATAAAGTTTCCACAGCCGCCGGAATTTTTCATCGAAGCCAAGCTTTGCCACTTCCGGCCACACCTCTTCGAAGCGGTCATGCCACAGCCTGAGCGTGGTGGCATAGCTTTGCCCGAAGGTTTCAGCCCGCTCAAGGACAAGGCCGGCCTTGGCCGCCTGTTCCTTCAAAATGGTCTTGGTGAGCAGCATGCCGCCCGGAAAAATATAGCGCTGGATGAAATCCACGCCCGAGCGGTAGGCCTCATAATTGGCTTCTGAAATCGTGATGCCCTGGATGGCCGCAATGCCGCCAGGCTTCAGCCGGTCATACAGGGTGCGGAAGTAAACCGGCCAATGGGGCTCGCCCACCGCCTCGATCATTTCAATGGAGGCAATGCCGTTAAAGCTGCCCTTGGTATCGCGGTAGTCTTCGAAATGAAAACTGGCGCGGCTGTCGAGGCCGGCCTTGGCGATGCGTTCCTCGGCATAGGCCAGCTGTTCGCGTGACAGGGTTATGCCCTTGACCGTGGCTTTTTTCCTGGCGGCTTCTTCCGCAAACCCGCCCCAGCCCGAACCGATCTCAAGAATGTGGTCGCCTTTCTTCAGTTCCAGGGCCTCCATGACCTTCGCGTATTTGCGCCGCTGGGCGGCTTCCAGGCTGTTTCCCGACCGGTCAAAAACCGCTGATGAATAGGTCATGGTCTCGTCAAGCCAGAGCTTGTAGAAATTGTTGCCAAGATCGTAATGGGCCGAGATGTTTTCCTTTGAGCCTTCGGCGTTGTTGTCCCGGGCCCGGTGCCACAGCTTGTCAAACCAGCTCGCCGAAAAAATGCCCGTGGCGGCCCGGTCCAACGCCGCCCGGTTGTTCAGATAGAACTGGAAGAATTTTGTGGGGTCCCGGCTCTCGATGTCGCCCGCCATATAGCTTTCAAAAAAACCGAGCTGGGCCCGCCTGACGCTGGCCCAAATGACCTTGAAATTGCGCAGCGTCAGATCGGCCGCAAAACCTTCCCCCGGCGTTCCCAAAACGACTTGCTTTCCGGACGGCAGGGTAAGCTCGAGAGAGCCTTTAAGGGTCTTGGGCAAAAGCCGTTTGCCGATCCGGACAATCAGGTTGCCGAGAACCCCTTCGTTTAAGCGAATGGCAGTGTCCTGAACCAAGGCCGCAGCCCTCCCCTGTCTGTCCGGGTGAGAACCTTAAATCCGATAGGAGAAACTGTGAAGAGGCAAAGGGCCAAGGCGCTCTTCCCTGTTTTTGGGTCGTTTTTAAGCGTCGCAAAAATGGCTTTGGTTCAATCAATTCACCTGTTTGCGGTCCTATGAGGCATTGACGTATTTGTATTTGCGTGAGAGGTTAGTAATTCTAAAGGGACAATCAAAAATCCCTATTGAATAATAAGAAGACGGGGAACGGCTAAGTTAATGTGCGGCACAGGGTTCGCCGCAAGGCTGCTAAAGCCCAGCTTTCCATCTTCTCCGCCCAAGAGCTATCTGGTCACCAATGGAGAAAACACATGACCGAATTTGAAATGAAACTGAATCAGGTTACCCAGGCCGTGCGCCGGGGCAAGCTGTCGCGCCGCGACTTCATGAGCTATGCCGCGTCCATCGGCGTTACCGCTGCGGCAGCCAACACCATGTTCGCAACCGCTGCCCGTGCCGAACCGAAGAAGGGCGGCACCTTTAAGTTTGCTTCCGGTCACGGCTCCACCACCGACTCCCTGGATCCCGCCACCTGGACCAACGGGTTTAATTTTCAGTTCGGCAAATCGGTCATGGGCGCGCCGCTAGTGCAGATCAATCCCAAGGGCGAGTTGACCATGCATGTTGCCGAGTCATTCGAACCATCGGATGGCGGCAAGAAGTGGGTCATCAAGCTGCGCAAGGGCATTACCTTCCATAATGGCAAGGCCCTGACCGCGGACGACGTGGTTGCCACCATCAACTACCACATCGGGCCGGACTCGAAATCGCCAGCCAAGGAATATCTCCCGGGTGTGACGAGCGTCAAGGCTGATGGCCCGGACACGGTAGTTATCGAGTTGAGTGCAGCCAACGTCGATCTTCCATGGGGCTTTACTGACTACCAT
>JBBQNU010000165.1:0-6685 GCA_038330285.1 Hyphomicrobiales bacterium
CTATGATCTGCTCTTGGTTGAACCTTTACTTTCTCATCGTCCAACTCCTTCCTCCGGCCGTCGGACTCTACTCATTTTTGGATCAGTTTGCGGGGCTCACGTCACTCACGTCACTATGGACAGGATGTTGACCAGAACGACTCCATCAAGTGAGAGCAGGGAAGTTTTCTCGTCTCAATAACGCTTCGGCGCATTTCAATGCGATCTGCATCACGACGGAGCTGTCGGTTAAGGTTCCCGATCGTTTCGGTCTGTGTGCACCTTATCTGTAGATTGTATCACGAAAGGAATCACCGCCAAGATCACCAGCACGATGAAGGTTGCCAAGACCGCAGTGGCTTCCAAGCCCAGTCCTGCAACCACCCCTATGCCAGCAGTAGCCCAAATGTTTGCCGCTGTGGTCAAGCCTTGGATTTGTTGCTGTGCCGTCCGGACAATAATCGCACCAGCGCCAAGAAATCCGATGCCTTGAACAATACCTTGCAGAACACGGGACATGTCGGAAAGGGGTATGCCACTCTGGAGTGGACCGACAACAAAAAGCGCGGCACCAACAGCGACGAGCATATGCGTCCGCACACCTGCGCTTCTTGCTTTAAGCTCACGCTCATATCCCAGAATTCCGCCAAGGATTGCTGCGAGCGTTAGTCGGAGGATGATACGCGTCATGGTCGAAAGATCTGGGATGTCAGAAAATTCGCTTACGATCGTCGCCCAAATTTCCTGCCCCATGATGTTCACCTTATGCTGCTAACGTCTATTTGTCTCGGAGCATTTAAGCCCCGTCACTTTAAACCTAGGGTATGACATACTTTCTTAGAAAATATGATTGGGGGAGTATCAAAGGTGTCCGCCGACTCGAATAGAGTTTTCTCGACCGTTATTATGGCTAAAGCCACTTTTGCCCGAAATGCCCGACAGTGGTTCCAGCGCGCTCCTCCCGTCACCGTCATCTCCTCTTCAGTCGCAGTCTGTCATCCCTGAGCGGCCCAGACATAGGCTGCATAGCCCGCCAAGGCGGCAAGTCCGACGCCGCGTCCTATTACCGGTCGTGTCAGGAGCAACGCGGTCAGGACGAGCGAAACGGCAATCATAATTGGTAGATCGAAGGTCAGAAACCTATCGGCGACCGGAATAGGTTTGATCAGAGCTGTTATCCCAAGTATCCCAAGCACGTTAAATATGTTCGATCCGATGATGTTGCCGATCGCGATCTCTGAGTGCCGTTTTAAGGCGGCGATCACCGAGGTGGCAAGTTCGGGCAGGGACGTGCCGACCGCGACAATCGTCAGACCGATGAAGGCTTCGGAGACACCGAACCCGCGCGCAATCGACACAGATCCGTCCACCAAAAACCGGGCTCCGAACATCAGGACGATCAATCCGCCGACGACCCATAGCACTGATATCCATGCCGACGCCGGCGCTGGCGCGTCTATGTCTTCCGCGACGGCTTCTCCAGGTCGCAAATAAGCCCAGATCAGATAGCTGCCCAATCCGATTACCAGCAGGCCCCCTGCAACGCGCCCCATCTCGCCCATCGCAAAGATAGGCACGAAGGCAAAGGCTGCGGCGAGCATCACAGCGGTATCCCGGCGCAGTGTCGCACCCGAGACGACGATTGGCCAAACAAGACTGGTCAAACCCACAATCAAGAGTATGTTAGCGATGTTCGAACCGACGATATTGCCGATGGCAATGTCTGGAACGCCGCGCAAAGCAGCATCGACAGAAACCAGAAGCTCTGGCGTAGAGGTTCCAAACCCCACGACAATCAGGCCGATCAGCAATGGAGGGATTGCCATGCGTCGCGCGATCCCGACGCTGCCGCGCACAAGGGCCTCACCACCAAAAAACAGGCCGATCAGTCCTACAAGTACGTAGAAATTATCCAATTAAACCGCCCTCATGGGCAGCTGATCCACCCCGACGGTAACATAGTGATTGCAAACAGGGGCAACAAGGTCACACTGAATTGATTGATTAGAAATAGCGTGAAAACATTTTTGATACTGGGAGCATGACGGATGTCCATTGGGCAGCCGTCATTTGTTCGTCATCCACCAGGGATATCATCCCTTTACGGATTATCGGCAAAAGCACCCAGTTCAGCCCTTGCTGGGATTGGGTCGGGATCTGCAACCAAGTTGATGACTCCTGTCACCAGAGGGAACAGTTGGCGTAAACTACTTTGAAGTTCCGCCCAAGAAGCTGGCGGGTGCGCAGGACTGATCTAAAAGTCGAACAAATCGCCCAACAAGGAGCCACGTTTTTTACGACCGTAACTTTCTCTGTCATCATCACCCCTTGGGATTTCGTGCCAGCCTTCGCCGCATCATCGATGACCGATCCGGCAATCTTCACGCCGGCGCGGGAGGCCTGAGACGCGACATCATCGATATGAACGGCTGCGAGCTTGGCAAGCGCGGCCACGTCGTCGAGCAATGAAAGAAGGCCACTCATTCACTTTACTCTCAGGTTACCGCTTTCGCAGATGTCTGGTCATGCCGTCAGTAATCACATCTGCGGTATTGATGCCTATTTCAGCCTGCCGGTTGGGAGTCAAGTGGGCTGCTCGACTTGGAAAGCGTTTATGTTTTCATCAACTGCCGGACCTGAAGTGTTATTTCCATTTGGGTGAGCCCTGCCAATGATAGCTCAGTCTGAGCTTCAAGGCGGGTTACAGCCGTATCGACCGTCTCTTGCCACGTTGTTGAGGCCAGTGATTCTCTCATGCACTCAGGATATGCGAGTTGAGGGTGCCGCTCATGACCTGCCCGATATTTTGTACCAGACAGTATGTCAGAATAATCTGCGATGTGCATGCTCCGATATACTTAGTCCAACCACTCCAGCCTCACTCGCCTCTGCAGTTAGATCGCACACGAAATTGTCAACTCTCTGTGGTTTCTGGCTCCCGCAACCAAACACCGAAAAAAGAAAGGCCCTCCGAAGAGAGCCTAAAAGAGTTCGACTGTTTCGCAAAGTCGTTCATGCATGAGGGACACCAGCATTTTAAGCTGTTGAACAGATATGCTGTCGGTGAGGATCGCAACGACATTGTCCACACCACTTTCAAAGGCGGTTAACACCAGAAGGGGATCGTGGGCCAAATGGAGTGGCCCTGACCGTATGAGGTTGCTACCGAAGATGACGTCGCCTGGCTGAAACCCATTCGGAAAGATCAAACGTGGGCTTTCGTCCTTCAAGGCTCGTCCGCAATAGGCGATTAACTGCCCGTTGCCGTCGTGTATGGGAATGGCAAGCCGTCCCCGCATAATGCCTTTTGGCGCATAACCCGCCCCAAAGTGCTCCGCCGTTTCCTTTGAGACCCCCAAAGCCTGCACGCCGGGATGATCAGGTTGGAGATAGGTGAGCGGGTTGAGCCCCGCCTTCTTGTTCTTTGGAACTGTAGAAAGAACAGTGGCCTTGGAATGCGAGGAAGTGAGGTCACGGGCTTCGGTGAAGTTCACCGCCAGGAACTCTGCTGCCTCCTTCATGCCGATGCCTTTGATGTGGGAGGTGAGGGCGATGACATCACCACCCTGCCCGGCTGCAAAACAATAGAACACCGATTTGTGTGGCGTCACGACCAGTGCCCGGTCGCCACCTGACTCGCAAGTAGGACAGGGTGCGCGGAGCTGATCACCGGTCTGGATGACCTTAAGACCTATTAAAGCGATTGCATCCTCGATCTTCACGTTTTGCTTCAAGAACTGAAAGTCAACGAACTTATGAGACGTTGGTTTTACGGACATGGGGACAACCTCCGTTTGCATGATCCGTGTCCCATTGTACCATAGGAATAGATGCAATAGGGAACAGGAGGAACATATGACCCTTGCACAACGAGAGACGGGTTTGAAAAAACGTCCTGAGGACGTACGCCATCCGGCCTTCGTGGTACGCGCCCCCGATTCAAGCAATCGCGGCCGCTGGATCACACTGGGCTACGCGTGGTCACGCAAAAATGGTGAGGAAGGCTATACGATCAAGCTGAACTCGGTTTCCGTCGGACAATGGGATGGGGCACTCATACTGCTGCCACCCTTCGCCGATGATGACACCACTGACGCAAAAGAACCTGAACACTGAACTACAGCCGCATCAGAAATGATGCGGTTTTCTATGCTTCAGCGATGTTCAAGGGGTTTCCCACGCGCTCCCATGGCTCGTCAAGAAGATCGTGCATCACGTCCGGCACTGTCCAGTATTTGCCAAACTGCGGCTTGGACTTGAACAGGAAGCGCGCCGCCATACGGTCATTCTTGGCGAGACGATCCATCTGGTTGATCATTGAATTCATATGGGTTTCGGAGGTCGTGACGGTGAGCACTGATAGCGTGGGAATGCCCCAGACTTCCCGGTAAGTCTGGTGTTCGAGGACGTGAAGGTAGGATTCAAGTTTCTTGGCGAAGGATTTTGACATGGC
The DNA here is from genome assembly GCA_038330285.1 of Hyphomicrobiales bacterium. Lineage (GTDB taxonomy): Bacteria > Pseudomonadota > Alphaproteobacteria > Rhizobiales > Aestuariivirgaceae > Aestuariivirga. The sequence continues at coordinate 4,433 of JBBQNU010000165.1, forward strand.
GTTTGCCGAAACAATGGATTCGGTCTTGCGGTCGGCTTCCAGGGCAAAGAAGCGATACTTGCCGCCGTAATCGATGCCAAAAAACTGATCCGGGATGATAACGCCGTCAAGGCAGGGAAGTGCGAGGGGGTTGTCCGCAGCTGCCAAACTGACTGGACACTTGGCATGGCCAAATATGTCGGCTTGCGAAAGATAGCGAAGTTTTTTTGCACGGCATGCCAATTCAACAGACGCGGTGATGCAGCCCGTCATAAAGCGGTGCAGATAGGGGCCATTGGGCGGTTCCCACATCTGCCGGGGCATGCCCTTGTCGCGTAACGCCCTATGTCCCTCAGTTGAGAGTTCATAGGCCATGGGCTGATAGCGCGCATTGATCGAAGCATATTGCTGCTCTGGCCTATCCAGATAGAAGCCCCGATGCGGGGTGAAGTCTTCGTTGTAGAGTTCAGTCAAACGCTGTTGGTGGCCCTTGTGATTGCGGGCCAGCGACCTGGTAAAGGCGTAGAGATAGGTGGCTGGCAATACCCCATGGCGTTCCAAGGCAGCGAAATAGGCGAAGTCGCGTTCGCCCAGGATGATCCGTTTGCCCGTGGATTGGCGACCCGCGAAGCGGCTGCGGCGGTTGAGGGCATCAGTTTTGAATTTGGGGCGCATAAAGTAGGTATGGCCACCCCAAGAAACACCGTCACCGAGCGCCATGTTCCAAGGCAGGAACAAGTGGGTGGGGATATTCTGCGATGAGCAGCAATCACATTATAGCAGAACGGGCGATAGAGGCCTTCTCTGGAGGGCTTGACGGCGCAAGGTTCTGGGGTTCCTATGGCTTTTTCATGGGGATGGGAGCGACGCTTATGGATTTGTTGTTCAGACGGGAACAGGCACCAGGTGCGGCTGGCATTGGGCTTCCCATACCGATCCGGGCATTTGGTCTTGGGGCCCCGAGGTTTAAGCTCTGGGCGAAGGTTGAACTGAGCCCGGAAGAACAAGGGGTTGTTGACCACTATCATTTTGATGAGGCGGTTCTGATTGACGCCATTCAGCCCGAACTCCTTCGGAAAACGGCTATAATTGGCGGTGCCGTTTGGGTTGTCGCCGCCATGCTGCTGTGGACAGTCTTCAGCTTTGGCGGCGCGGTTTTCTGGGGCCTTATTGCTGGCGGGGTTGCCGCATATTTCTACTATGACAAAAGCCGCGAGACGGTCTTTGTCAAAGACCTGCTGCATGGTCGGCATTTCATGTGTGGTTCGGTGGTGGAACTGGCGCGCAAGGAAGCATGGCTTGAAACCGTGACCGGGTTTCTGCGGCAAGTCATGGAGAGCGCCAAGAATTGGGGCGGCACGGAAGCCATCAAGATTGAGGCCCTGCCCAAGGATATAGCCCGGCAGATTATTCTTAAAGGCCTATAGCGGGGTTGCGGCACCTCTCAGCCAAAGTTCACGCCTTCTACAAGGGCTTGTTCCAGCCCAAGCCCAGAACATTGGCATTGGCCGACTACCAGGAAGCGGCAAAGCTGCTGGAAACCGAAGGGTTAGACAGTGATGCTAGGCGAATGGCGCTGGCGCGGGAATTGGCCGATGCAGCCCTCCTGGCACTTGATGCCGAGACGAGCGCTGACTTCAACGCATCAATCCACCGCTTTGCTGAGAATGTCTTCAAACACGAGGAGCTGTTTGTCCTGCCTGAATTTGACTGGTCATTGTCCCACGGCATCGCCGAATATTGGGCGCTGCAGGACAGGCTGAAACGGGTCCGGCTGCATCTCAAGGATCTCGCCGAAACCAAACGGTTTATAGCCCTGACGTTTCAACACGTTATTGCACCTATTCTTGCCTCCATACCACAACCCAAAAATGACGTGAGCGAGAGTGCTATCACGGTTCCGACCGAGATGATCCACGCTATGTCAGACCTTCCCGCAGCTGTCGAAGACGTAACCACCACATGGTTTGCCGATGAACTGATTGCGATTGAACTCTTCGAACGACATCGGGTGAGGCTTGAGGCGAATGTGATAGTGGCCTCAGGCGGCAATCCGGGCGACCCTAAGAATTTCAGCCGTGCACCCAAGTTGCCACGCCGCTCGGATATTACTTCACCCAAAGAATTGATTGACACCTATCTCGGCGGAACTCCCGCCGTCGGTCTGTTCCAGCAAACTCTAGATTTTTCCATTCCGGAATCCGTCCGGTTTGAGCACCAGCACATTGTGGCAGGTTCCGGTCATGGCAAGACCCAGACATTGCAATATTTGAT
>JBBQNU010000166.1:0-6653 GCA_038330285.1 Hyphomicrobiales bacterium
CTTCCATGAGCCGACCATGTCGTGAATTGACATCATCAGTTCGGAGCGCAGCGTCATGTTGATGGCATCGGCTTCGGTTGCTTCCAGTGCAAACCAGACATTGTCAAATTTCTCAATCTTCATCACATCACTCCTTTGCGATCTCCCGAAAACGCGCTGCAGCAAGTGCCACGTCACGCTGCGAAGTTTTCTGAGTCTTCTTGTGGAAGGCATGAAGCACGTAGATCATTGCCCCTATGTTGGCCACGTAGATGACGCGGAATTCTCCCGGCCTGTCCGAAACCCTGATCTCGCGCACTCCCTTGCCAACTGTTGGCATGGGCTTCCAATCAATGGGATCATTGCCTTTCTGCACACGCGCAAGCTCGAAACCTGCATCCCGTCTCGCATCTTCTGGAAAATCCCGGAGGCGTTCACGGGAATTGCCCAGAAAGACAACGGGCTTGCGCGCGTTCATGGTGCGATATGTATCAGTATTGATACTAATTTGCAAGTGGCGGACGCCGTCTTGGCGACCTGCCCGCCCTCATGCGATGAACAGTTTATATTGCGACGCAACATCGCAGGTTGAACTATTGTGCGTTGCACCATTTTGTGGCATAGGGGTCCATCTGCTCAATTTTAGCCCGATGGTGTGACCATGACACTTGCAAATAACGTGATTGCCGGCCGTGACCAGCGCATTGCCGATCTGGCCTACCGCATGTGGGAAGAAGACGGCCGCCCCGAGGGCCGGGCCGAGGCCCATTGGCTGCGGGCCGCCGTGCTGGTCGATGAGATGGCTCCGGCAAAGAAGAAAGCCGCCGCTGCAAAAACTCCCAAGAAGAAATAATTTTTCCGCTTATTCTCCCGTAAACTTATAGCCGCCCTGCATATCAGCATGGCGGCTATTTTTTGAGGTGCGCACCTCTTCCCCTCCGCGCCAAATAGCCTATAACACGCGCGATCCCAAATTTATGTAACGGAGACAGTAATGGCCAAGGTTCGTGTCGCGGTGAATGGTTTCGGGCGTATCGGGCGCAATATCGTGCGCGCCATTTTTGAATCGGGCCGCAAGGATATCGATGTGGTGGCGATCAACGATCTCGGCCCGGTTGAAACCAACGCCCATCTCCTGCGCTATGATTCAGTGCATGGCCGCTTTCCCCATGAGGTTAAGGTTGCCGGCGACACGATCAGCATCGGCACGGAGAAGTTCAAGGTCTGCGCCGTGAAGGACCCATCGCAGTTGCCGTGGAAGGAACTGGGCATTGATATCGCCCTGGAATGCACCGGTATTTTCACCGCGAAGGATAAGGCCTCGGCCCATCTCACGGCGGGCGCCAAGCGGGTGCTGATTTCAGCGCCGGGCGAGAATTCCGATCTCACGGTTGTCTATGGCGTGAATCATGACAAGCTGACCAAGGACCACATCATCGTCTCCAACGCCTCCTGCACCACGAACTGCCTCGCTCCAGTTGCGAAGGTTTTGCATGACGCCATCGGTATCGACAAGGGCTTCATGACCACGATCCATGCCTATACGGGCGACCAGCCGACCCTTGATACCATGCACAAGGACCTGTACCGGGCGCGCGCCGCGGCCATGTCGATGATCCCCACTTCAACCGGTGCGGCCAAGGCCATTGGCCTGGTCATTCCGGAGCTCAAGGGGCGTCTTGACGGCACCTCTATCCGCGTGCCGACGCCAAATGTTTCATGCGTGGATTTCAAGTTTATCGCCAAGCGCGCGACAACGGTTGAGGAAATCAACGCAGCCATCAAGGCAGCCGCCGAAGGCAAGCTCAAGGGCATTCTGGGCTTCACGCTGGAGCCCAATGTTTCCATCGATTTCAACCACATCCCCAATTCCTCGACCTTCCACATGGACCAGACCAAGGTGATCGAAGGAACCCTGGTTCGCATCCTCACCTGGTATGACAATGAGTGGGGTTTCTCGAACCGGATGAGCGATACGGCGGCCGCCATGGGCAAACTGCTCTAGCCGATGACGCGGCCCCTGATCATATCGCCTTCCATCCTGGCTGCGGATTTCTCCAAGCTGGGCGACGAGGTGCGCGCCATTGACAAGGGCGGGGCCGAATGGGTGCATGTCGATGTGATGGACGGGCATTTCGTGCCCAACATCACCTTCGGCGCGCCGGTCATGGCCAGCATTCGGCCCGTCACAAAGCGTTTGTTTGATGTGCATCTGATGATTGCGCCGGCCGACCCCTATCTGGAACAATTTGCCAAGGCGGGGGCTGATATCATCACGGTGCATGCGGAAGCGGGTCCGCATCTGGACCGTTCGCTGCAAAGCATCAGGGCTCTGGGAAAGCGCGCCGGCGTGGCGCTCAATCCGGCAACCCCTACTTCGGCGATTTCCCATGTCCTGGACCGACTTGATCTCATTCTGGTGATGACGGTGAACCCTGGCTTTGGCGGGCAAGCTTTCATCAGGGCGATGCTGGCCAAGATTGCCGAGATTCGTGAAATGACCCGCGGCCGCGATATCGATATTGAAGTGGACGGCGGCATCACGGCGGAAACCGCTCCGCTGGTGGTCAAGGCCGGGGCCAATGTGCTGGTAGCGGGCTCGGCCATCTTCAAGGGCGCGGACCATGCTGCCAATATCAAGGCGCTGCGGCTAGCTGCTTCCAGCATTCCAGCTTAAAGCTTGTTTTCCACCCAATCGGCAAAGGCTTTGAGCCATTTTGTCAGGCGCTGCGCCGTATCATCGTCGGTAAGGTTGCCCTCGGCGTCGAATTTCTTGCTGGCGTTACCGACGAAGATTTCAGGACGCGGCATGACGATGGATTCCTGGGACTGCAGGGTCTGGCGCAAATGATACTGGGACCGGGCGGTGCCGATGGGGCCGTCGGAAGCCCCCATGATGCCGACCCGCTTTCCTTTCAGGGGCGATGAACCGCGCGAAAGCCAGTCGATGGCATTTTTCAGGCCGCCGGGGATGGAGAAGTTATATTCCGGGGTGACGATGACCACCCCGTCGGCGGCGCGTATTTTCTCGTCGAGTTCTAGAACGGCGGCAGGCTTGCCGGCGGCCTTCTCGTCATCGCCGTCATAGACGGGAATGCCATTCAGGCGGATGGGTTCAATTTCCATGCCTTGGGGCTGCGATGATATGAGGGCGCGCAACAAGGAGGTGTTGTAGGAGGCCTTGCGCAAAGAGCCGCTGATCCCGATAATTTTCATTATTATCCCCATTTTTGTAATAATTTCTATTTTTCCTCTTTATTTTTGCCAAATTTGCAACAATAAAGCCTTATGGAACAGTTTTCGGCGCTTCGGCTGTTTGTTTCGGTGGTCGATACGGGCAGCTTTTCCGCGGCTGCGAAGTTGCTGGGCATTTCAATCTCGGTAGTCAGCCGCCAAATCGCTGCCCTTGAAGCGGAGCTTGGCATCCAGCTGCTCAAGCGGTCAACCCGGCGCATTGAGCTTACGGAAGCGGGTTCGCTCTATCTTTCACGGGTACGCAGCCTGCTGACGGAACTTGAAGACACCAACAGGAGTCTCAGGCAACCCAACATCCCAGCGGCGGGAAGGTTCCGCATTGCCGCGCCGACCGCCCTTGGCCTTTCCCTTATTGCTCCTGCGATTGCCGACTTCATGGCGGCGCAGCCACACGTCGTGATCCAGCTTGACCTTCTAGACAGGACGATAGACCTGCTCGAGGAGGATTATAATATGGCCCTGCAGATCGATGAAACCCCTGAATCCACGCCCTATTTGCAAAGCCTGGGGCAGATGGAGGTGGGGCTGTTCAGCTCGCCTGCCTATCTCGCCCATCATGGCAGGCCCCGGGGCCCCGCTGATCTCGGCACGCACCGGGCTCTCTATTTGGCGAGCCAGCAGAACTGGAACCTGCGTGGCGGCCCCAGCGAAAAGCCCAAACTGCAGTTTTGCTCGAACCGGCTGGAGGCCTTGAAAACCCTGTGCCTGGCCGGGCAAGGCATTGCGCTGCTGCCCCTCTTTCTGGTGCGCGGCGAAATCGAGCGCAACGAACTGGCACAATTACTGGGTGGTTTCGAACCGAAACCATTAAACCTCGTTATGGCCACCTCTTCGCAACGACCCGTAACCAACGCATCCCGACTTTTCCAGCAGTTTCTGGACATGCGCTTTAAGCGATTGCGGTTTTGATCTGCTTTAAGGCAGCCAAGGCCCTGTTGCGGGCAAAACCATGATCAATCATCGGCGCGGGATAATTACTCTGGATATGGTGCGCTTCCCATGGGCGGTGGATCACGTTTGACGGGAGTTCACGGAGTTCGGGCACCCATCTCCGCACATAGGCTCCTTCGGGATCAAATTTTTCGCCCTGAAGGACCGGATTGAATATGCGGAAATAGGGCGCCGCATCGGCCCCTCAGCCCGCCACCCATTGCCAGCTTGCCGAATTGCTGGCGATATCCGCATCGACCAGGGTGTCCCAGAACCATTTCGCCCCTTCCGTCCAGGGCACCAGCAAATCCTTGGTGAGGAATGAGGCGGCGATCATGCGAACCCGGTTGTGCATGGTGCCCGTAGCCCAAAGCTCCCGCATGCCGGCATCAACGATGGGATAACCGGTCATGCCCTGTTGCCATTTCTTCAAGGCATCCGGATCATTGCGCCACGGGAAGGCAGCAAATTCCTGGCGAAAGGGAGCTTCCGGCAGGTTCGGCCAGTGGTGCAGGATGGAATAGGAAAATTCCCGCCAGAGAATCTCCTTCAGGTATTTCTCGCCAGCGACGTCCAGTTTGCCTTGCGCTCTCGCCATTGCGCCGCGCACTGCGGCCCAGCACTGAGCCGGGCTAATTTCACCCCAGTGAAGATGAGGGGAAAGTCGCGAGGTGAAGGACTGGTCCGGGCGGTCGCGGCCCTCGGCGTATTGCGAAAGACCATGCTCAATAAAGCCTGAAAGCCGGGTTCTTGCGCCCTCCTCGCCTGGCAGCCATTCAGATTCAAAACCCTTGGACCAATCCAGGTGTTTGGGCAGCAGATTCCAATCCAGCAAATTCTCGCTGCGAACATTGCGTTGCCACATCACGGGTTTTGCGGCGGCAGAGGGAAGACGCGGTTCGTCGGCAGCAAAACAGGCGCGCGAGAATGGCGTGTAGACCTTGTACGGTTCACCGCTGCCGTTGCGGATGGATTCTGGCTCATGCAACAGATAGCCACCGAAGCGATGGCATGTGGCTCCGGCACTTTCACAGATTTCCTTCACCCGATGCTCCAAAGGCGGTGACCATGGCGCATAATCCCGAGTGAAATAGACAGCTTTTGCGCCGGATTCCTTGATCACATCGGCTATTACCGCGTCAGCCCGGCCCCGCCGAAAAATAAGTTTCAGGTTTTTTGAAAGCTCTCGCAAACTCCGGTGCAGCCACCAGCGGCTGGCGCCGCCCCAGCGCCATTGCCCGGGCGTTTCGTCATCAAGAACGTAAAGGCAGATCACGTCGCCCGCCGCAGCGGCGGCATTCAGGGCGGCATGATCGCGGGTCCGCAAATCCTGCCTGAACCATATGATGACAGGCTTGTTCATGACAACAGATCAGGCGCTGACTTTGGCTTTCTTTGAGCGCTTTGCCAGAAGGCCAGTCAGCCAGTCCGGATCCATTTCAGGCACGGAAGACAGGAGCAATTCCGTATAGGCCGGAAATGGCGGTGACAGGACTTTTGACTTCGGCCCCTGCTGGACCACCTTGCCCTGATGCATGACAACGATTTCATCGGAAATGGCCCGCACCGTGGCGATGTCATGGGTAATGAAGAGGTAGGAGACGTTGGTTTTCTTCTGCAAGCGCATGAGCAGCGAAAGGATTTCCTCCTGGACGATCTGGTCAAGGGCTGACGTCACCTCATCACAGATGATGATTTCCGGTTCCGCCGCCAAAGCCCTCGCGATGGAAATGCGCTGCTTCTGGCCACCGGACATTTCGCCGGGAAGCCGGTCGATGTAGCTTTCGTTGAGTTCGATGGACTCGAGGAGTTCGACCACGCGCCGGTCACGGTCGGCACCCTTGAGCCCCAAATAAAATTCAAGCGGACGGCCAATGATATCGCGCACCTTCTGGCGCGGATTAAGCGCCGTGTCCGCCGACTGATAGATCATCTGGATGCGGCGCAGCGTATCCTTGTCGCGTTCAGCCAAGGTGCGCGGCAGGGGCTTGCCGTTGAAATAGATTTCGCCGCGCGAAGGCGGCAGAAGCCCGGTGATGGCGCGGGCAAGGGTCGATTTTCCCGAACCGGATTCCCCCACGACGGCCACGGTGCGGCCGCGCGGAACCTGAACCGTGACATTGTCCAGAACCTTGATGGCGCCGCTATAGCTTGCATCGACGTTGTGGATGCGGAGCGCGATGTCGTCGCTGATTGATTCAGGCTTTTGCAATTTTCGCACGGCCCAGAGCGAGCGGGTGTATTCTTGGGTTGGGGATTTCAGCATGGCGCGCGTGGTGGCCTCTTCCACCAGATTTCCGTAGCGCAGAACCATGATGCGGTGGGCCATCTGGGCCACGACGGCGAGATCATGGGTAATGTAGATCGCCGCGGTGTCGAACTGCTCCACGATGTCGCGCATGGCGGCCAGAACTTCCACCTGGGTGGTGACGTCAAGGGCGGTGGTGGGCTCGTCAAATATGATCAGGTCGGGGCGGCAGGACATGGCC
>JBBQNU010000167.1:0-6605 GCA_038330285.1 Hyphomicrobiales bacterium
CTATCCAGCGTGACGGCCTTCGCCGGCATCCTCGGCCCCATTTTCTTCGCAACGGTTTTTGCCCGTTCGATTGATCCCGCTTATGGCTTCGATCTGCCGGGACTGGGCTACTGGCTGGCCGGAGCGCTTCTACTGGCCGCATTCCTGCTGGCGGCTTTTCTCACCAGACAAAGGCATCCATAACATAATCCGCCTGCGGACGAAGCGTGGCAGGATCGAGCCCCGCCGAAATCCCCGTCATCACCTGCAGCGTGACAAGCCCGGCACCACGCCCGCCCGCCACGTCATGTTCGGCGCTGTCGCCAATGCACAGGACATTGCGCGGATTGCCAATGGCCTTGAGCGCCGCAGCATAAATTTCCCCATAGGGCTTCCCGATCCACTGCACCTGGCCCCCCATGTTTTCATAGAGCTCCGCTATGGCTCCCGGCGCGGGCTGCAGGCCTTGCTTCGTCAGCATCAGCTTGTCGGGATTGCAGCAGATCGCAGGCAGCGAGGTGCTGGAGAAAAAATCCCGGTATTGCGCCATCGTTGTGTTGGGCGCGTCCGATCCCAGAATGAGAATGACATCGGCCTGCGCCACATTGCCCACAACCGGAATGCTGTCAAAGCCATAGTCCTCCTGAGCCTTGCCGATGACAAAGGCCTTTTTCCTGCCAATCATGTGATAGGCCACTTCGCCGGAGCTGATCGCCGTGACAAAAAACTTTCGCGGCACGCCCAGACTCAGCAGGCGCTCGCGGTTGGCAAGGCTCCGCTTTCCCGAATTGGTCGTCACCCCCACCGGGATCTTCAGGCGGGTGAGGTTTTTCAAAACCTCAAGCGTGCCGGGATAGAGCTTCTCGCCATCATGGATGACGCCAAACTGGTCGATCAGCATCCCGTCAAAACGTCCGGCGATTTCCGCAAGCCGCTTAATGTGCATGGCCAATGCCCCGCCACGCCAGGCGCGCCGTCCCCATCGCCGCGTGCTCGCTGGCCGATGGCTTTTCCGTAACTCCCAAGGTTTTCAACCTGATCCTCGTCCATGCACCATTGGCAGCACCGCCGCCCACGCTGCGAATGCTCTTGAGAGGTGTGGCGCCCAATTCCGCCAGGCGCGCATAGCCCTGCGCCTCCACCTGCGCAATGCCTTCAAGCAAGCCCTGAAAAAACAGGCGGTCATCATCGGGCCGCGGCGAAAGCTGCGGTTCGAAATGGGGATCGGCGATGGGAAAACGCTCGCCCGCCTGTGCCAGAGGATAATAATCCAGTCCCGTTGTTACATTGGGATCGACGAGTTCGCTCAGCCGGGCAATGTCCGCGCCCGAGAAATATTTCCGCAATACGCCGCCACCGCTGTTGGAAGCTCCGCCCGCCAGCCACTGGTCGCCGATCCGGTGACTATAAATCCCGTATTGCGGAGAAAACACCGGACGGTCCGACAGCAGTTTCAAGGTCAGCGTTGTGCCAAGCGACGTAACCCCGTCACCAGGTTCAGCAGCGCCACTTGCCAGGAACGCCGCACAGCCATCGGTCGTGCCCGCAACGATGGAGAGGGTCTTGGACAGCCCGAATTTTTCGGCAATGTCCGGCAGGATTATTCCAGTTGCCATGCCTGCGGGAACCACATTCGGAAACAGCCCAATATCAAATCCGGTGCCGGCGATCCATGATGGCCAGATCCGGGCAATGGGATCATAGCCCGATTTCAGCGCATTGTTTTCATCGCTCACGTCATATCGGCCGGAGAATCGGCCAGACAGCCAATCCGCCTGATGCAGAATGCGCGTGGCGCCTTTCTGCATGGGAAGGGCGCGGGCGAGCGGCGAAGAGCCGCCACGGGCTGCCGTGTCCATCGGTGCGGCTGCTGAAACCTTGTCCACATCGCCTCGCTCCGCCAGATCATTGTACATGGAAGCCAAGCCCAGCGGCTCCCCGTTTCGATCAACTGGCAGGGTGGTGCCCGAAGTTCCGTCAATGGCAATCGCCAAAACATTCAAGCCTTTGAGCTCAAGCAATGCAAAAGCCTGTTCAACGGCATCCCACCAAATCCTGGGGTCCTGCAGACTGCGTCCACTATTTTGGATCGGCGCGATAATGGGAGCCTTCGACATGGCAAGCAAAGCGCCAGACCTGTCGGATGCGGCAATGCGAACCCCTGACGTGCCGACATCAATACCGAGAACGCAGTCCTTGCTCATGCCGCATTATGAAACCGTGCGTCCGCCTGATCAAGGCGCTTGCGAATCTGCGTCACGATCAATGAATCATCGGGCACGCAATTATCATAGGTGAGGTATTCGCCCGCTTTCACCGGCTTGATCACCTTGGCCTGTTCCGCAAGGCCCAGCGGCACAGCATTGCTGGTTCGCGCTTGTTCGGCAGTCATGGCCCAGGCACGGTATTCCGTTTCACCGATCCTGCCCAAAGTTTCGCCCGCCTTGAGATCACGCTTGGCAACCGTGATGGCCTCCGCCACCGGATGATCGAGCGGCACCATGTCGGCCCGGCCATGCAAAACCGCCTTCGCCGCCGAGAGCGGCACTTCAAGGCTGGTCAGATGATAGGGCCGCATGATGGAAAAGAACGGGCCCTTGCCGACTTTCAAATCAATCATCCGTTCCAGCACGCGCGGATGCTCCGTTTCCACGATGCAGAACACGCCGGGCGCCACGCCCTTGCCGATGGAATAATCCACGCAGCCGGATTTGGAGAGAACGCCACCATGCGATTTCGGCACCAGCACCGAACTCAGTTCTTCGCGCGTGGCCGCAGGCCCATGCATGCCGGGCACATCGGGCACAAGCCCGGTGCAGTTGGCAATGGCCACCATTTCAATCATCGTCTTGGAGCCGTCGACGAATTCAACCAGCATGCGGGCGTTCATGTTGCGGGCCTGCGCCTCCGCCTCATATTCCTTTGGCACCGCGTCAAACTTGAGCGGATTGTTCTTGCCCTTGCCGGCGCAGACAATTTTCAGGCCCAGCGATTGGGCAAAGCCGATAAGCTCGATGGCGCAGGCCGGTTCATCACCCATGGCCCCTGTATAGACAACACCGGCACTTTCGGCTTGCGCCTTGAGATGGCGGCCGATGGTGATGTCGGCTTCCACATTCAGCATCACCACATGCTTGCCATTGTGAATGGCATCAAGGGCAAAGCGTGTACCCACATTCGGATTTCCCGTGGCGTCAATCACGACATCAATGCGCCCCGCAGCAACCAACGCGGAAAGGTCATCGGTGATGGCCAGCCGCCCGCGATCAATGGCGCGGTCAATGTCTGCCGCAGACTTCGCCATCACAAGCTGTTCGCGCCCATGGCCGGCAAGGAGTGCCGCATTAACCGCACGCTCCGTATTCACTTCAGAAATGGCGCCAAGCCGTAATCCCGGCATGAGCGACAACTGCACCACAATGTCAGTTCCCATCTGGCCTGCTCCCGCAAGGCCGATGGTGACAGGCTTTCCCGTTTCCGCGCGCGCCTTCAGTTCAGTGACGAGCGCCGAAACATTGGCAATCATGACTTGCCTTTCTTCTTGCCCTTGGAAGGCATCAGGCGCGGCGCGAGGACTGCAGGCGCGTCGCCTTTCACCATGTCGCTCGGCTGCTTGCCGTAGGTTTTGAAGCGCTTGAGCACGCTCGCCATCTGCGTCTCATCCAGGATAACCGGCTTGCCTGCGAGGCCCGCCGCCCAATACTGGTGGCACAGGTGTTCGATTTCACCCGCCAACCACAAGGCCTTGGCCAGAGTCGGTCCAAAACAAATCTGCCCATGGTTGGCAAGCAGGCAGCCCGTGCGCCCTTCCATTGCCTTCAACATGGTGTCCGACAGTTCCTGGGTGCCAAACTCGGCATAGTCCGAAACACGCAAGGATGTGCCGCCGGTCACCCCGATCATGTAATGGAACGCCGGTACTTCCCGGCGCAGGCAGGCAAGGGCGGTTGCATAAGTTGAATGCACATGCACGATGGCCTTGGCTTCTGGCCGCGCCCGGAAAATATCCATATGCATGCGCCATTCTGTTGAGGGCAGATAGTCGCCGCGGTAATTGCCCTCGAGATCCATTTCAATGACATGGGCGGGCTTCATCTTTTCGTATGGGATTCCGGACGCCGTAATGAGAAATCCTTCATCGCAGCGCACGCTCACGTTGCCGGAGGTGCCTTGGTTGATTCCGTCCGCATTCATTTTCAGGCAGGTCTCTATGACCTCGCGGCGCAGGTCGAGATGCTTCAGCTTTTTCATTTCATTTCCAGTTGTGAAGGATTGACTTCAAGGCGTTCATTTAACAGTGTCGCAGGCATCATAGGAAAGCCCAGATGGATTTACAATTGCCGCGTGGAATTGCCGTTATTGACGCCGGAAAGACCAATACCAAGATTGTCCTGTTTGGGCCGGATGGCAGGCCGATGGCGGAACGCAAGGTGGCAAGCCTTAACCATGAGGGCCCCCCCTACCGCGCCATTGATCCCGCCCCGCTGATTGAGCTCTGCCGGAGGATTCTGCCCGATCTGGATGCCATTTTGCCCATAGATGTGGTGGTGCCCTCAGCCCATGGCGCAGCCCTCGCCTGCTTGGGCGAGGATGGCACGCTGGCCCTGCCGGTCATGGACTACAACGCAGTGCCGCCGCCGGAGGTCATCGCCGCCTACCAAAAGGTGCAACCGCCCTTCGAAGAGGTGTTCTGCGCGCTTCTGCCCATGGCGCTTACCCACGGCCTGCAGCTCTTTTGGCAGCAGCAGGCATTCTCCCAGGATTTTGCGCGCGTCAAGACGGTTGTACCATGGATTCAATACGTGGCGTTTTGCCTGTGCGGAAAACTGGCCACCGAAATTTCCAGCATGGCCTGCCAGAGCCATCTCCTGAATATCCGTGAGGGCAGTTACTCATCGCTGGTAAAACGCATGGGATGGGAGCCGCTGTTTCCGCCCATGGCCAAAGCCTGGGAGACAATCGGAACCTTGCGGGGCGAATTTTTGGGAAGCGGGTTTCGCGGGCGCGGCGCGGTGCTGGCGGGCGTTCATGACTCCAATGCAAATTATCTGCGCTACCTCGCCGCCGGGCAGAAGAAATTCACCCTCCTTTCGTCCGGCACCTGGATCATCGGCTTCGATACGGAAACCCGGCTTGGAAACCTGATTGAGGAAAAGGACACCGTCTCAAATACCGATGTCTTCGGAAACCATGTCGGCAGCAGCCGATTTTTTGGCGGCCGCGAATTTGAACTCCTGAGCGAAGGCGCTTCGGGCGGCATTGCAACACTGGCGGCCGTGCAAGGCATCATCACGGCGGCGACCTATGCCCTGCCGAGTTTTTCAGATGGCGGCGGACCGGTTCCCCATACGGGCGGGCGCGGCAGGATTGCAGGAACCCTGCCTGAAACGCCGGAGCAGAAGGCTTCACTCGCCTCGCTCTATTGCGCCCTTATGGTGGCCGAATGCCTTTCGGCTCTCGGATCAAAACACGACATCATCGTCGACGGGCCTTTTTCAAAGAACATGGTCTTCCTGCAAATCCTCGCTCAACTGCGGCAACGGCAAAAACTGCTGGCGTCGGACTTGCGCGATGGAACAACCGCGGGTGCCGCCTGCCTTGCCCTGATGCCGGACGGCATTTTGCCCCACGTGCCGCTGTCGCTCACCACAATTGCGTCGCAAAACCTCAGCAACCTCGGCCCATACCAAACGGCGTGGCGAAAGCTGGCCTATGAAAACACGGTTTAGGGGATGTCATCAATGCTTGATCATATCGGGTTTTCCGTAAGCAATATGAAAGTCTCACGGATATTCTATGAAAAGGCTCTCAAGCCCCTGGGGATTGCCCCGGTGATGGAAGTGACGCCTGAAATGACAGGCACCAGTGAAAGTCACGTGGGTTTCGGGGCGGGACGGCCTTTCTTCTGGATCGGCACCGGCGGCAAGGTATCAGTGGGAACCCATGTTGCCTTCGCCGCGGAAAGCCGGAAAATCGTCGATGAATTTTATGCCGGGGCTATGGCAGCAGGAGGCCGCGACAATGGCAAGCCGGGTTTGCGGCCACATTATCATGAAAATTATTATGGGGCTTTTGTGCTTGATCCCGATGGCAACAACATCGAGGCCGTCTGCCATTCCCCATTATGAAAACGGTTAACGGAACAGCAACAATCGAAGCGCACACTGACTGAATTGTAAAAGGTGTACCCATGCGTAGTGAAACCCTGGCCCGAGACGACTTTGCAGTTTTCACCCTAATCTGCCCCGGCAATAGCTGCACCGACGAAAGGGTTCACGATATTCAGCTTCGCGGCAACCTGCCCCTGATGATTGGCAGCGATGTTCTGGCCGAAATCAGCCATGCGGACCTGCTCGAAAGCTGGGAAACCGCGGTTTCCCTGCCCCTCAAGGACCTGAACGCCATGACCACCCTGGCCGGCAAGCGCCTCAGTGATATGCTGGAAGAAAATCTCGACTCAGGTGACCTGACCGAGCTTGTCTCCGATGCGGCCGTTCTGTTTCTTTTGGCCATGCGCCGCTTCGGGGTTTCCGAAGCAAACCGGATTCCCGCCTGCACAGTGAAGTGGAATGGACAGGAAGCAACCGAAAGCGTTCAAATGCTGGCATGAAACCCAGCGACCCCAA
>JBBQNU010000168.1:0-6562 GCA_038330285.1 Hyphomicrobiales bacterium
CACACCAGAAGCAGCAGGCAGTTTGGCGGGGGCTCTTCAATGAGCTTCAATAGAGCATTGGCTGAAGCATTGTTCAGCTCGTCCGCCGCATCAATAATGGCCACTCGCCAGCCGCCGCTTCCCGCTGTAAGTCCGAAGAAATCCGAAAGCAGCCGGGCATCGTCAACCGCCAGTTCGGATTTCAGTTTCTTGGTCTTGCTGTCCCACCGGCGCTCAAGAACGAACAGGTCGGGGTGTGAGCGTGACGCCAGCCAATGAGCCGTGCGCGATTGCTGATTAATACCCAAGTCCTCCGAAAAGGAATTGCCTCCACCCAAAGCAAAACCAGCAAAACGATAAGCAAGCGTTGCCTTGCCAATTCCCTTGGGTCCCGAAATCAGCCATGCATGGTGCAGCTTGCCCGACTCGAACGCCTGCCGCATGCGCTGCTCCGCCTCAAAATGGCCGAGTAGGTTCCTTGCCTTGCGCGGATGCCATTCTACTTCGCGTGGGTCTTCGCTGTCCTCAGCCATGCAGCAAAGGCTCCACCGCCGCATGAATCCGTGCTTTGATATCGCCGATGGCGCCGGACGCATCGATGACCCGGCAGCGCTTAGGCTCAGCTTCCGCAATCTTCAGAAATCCGGCTCGCAGCCGCTGGTGAAACTCTATCCCCTTGCGCTCGTAGCGGTCTTCCGATCCATCGGCGCGGGCTTTGGCGCGTTCAAGCCCTTTTACCGGATCAATATCCAAAATCAGCGTCAATGCTGGCCGCGTGGAACCAACGATGGCCGCTTCCAATGCATCAAGCAGTTTCATGTCGCAGCCACCCGCATAGCCCTGATAAGACCGCGTCGAGTCACTGAATCGGTCACACAGCACAAATTTTCCGGCAGTCAGCGCCGGCCGGATGATTTTGTCCAAATGCGATGCGCGCGCCGCGTAGTTCAAAAGCGCTTCCGCCTCCGCCGTCCAGCGCCCGGGATCGCCATTCACCAGAAGCCCGCGCAAGGCTTCGGCCTCGGGTGTACCACCCGGTTCCCTTGTCTGGATAAAGGGAATGCCGCGGCCTGCAAGTGTCGCCGCCAGCAGTTTCAACTGTGTCGATTTTCCCGCGCCCTCGCCGCCCTCAAAGGTAACGAATGTTCCAGGCATTCTAGCCGCCAAGCGCCAGGATCAAGAGACTGTCCATGGCCCGGCTCCAGATGGAGTCTACAGCCGCCACATCGTTCGCCGTCTCCACCTTGACATCGGCAATCGCTTTCCCGTCCATCAGGAACCTGACCGTGCCGATGGGCGTACCAGCTTTCACTGGTGCGATCAGTGGACCCGCATAGGTCAGCTTCACTTCAACGTTTTCCTGCTCTTTGGCCGAAAGAGCAAGGCGAAGGTCCTGCTTGATCACGAGATCCACCCAGCGTGATGTGCCACCCCAGACCCGTGCCTTGCTCACTACATCGCCAGCCGCATAAACGTCCACGGTCTTGAATTGGCGGAATCCCCAGTCCAGCAGTTTCTGCGCCTCTTCCTTGCGCTCGGCGATCGATGACAGCCCGGCCACGACGAGGATCAGGCGGCGGCCATCGCGCACCGCCGAGCCTACAAGGCCATAGCCTGCGTCCTTGATGTATCCGGTTTTCATACCGTCCGCCCCGGGATAATCCAGCAGAAGAGGGTTGCGGTTCTTCTGGGTTATCTTGTTCCAGGTGAATTCCGGCTTGCCGTAGATTTTATAATACTCCGGGAACTCCGAAATGACGTAACGAGCGAGAATTGTGAGGTCGCGCACGCTTGCCCGGTTCTCCGGCTTGGGCAGGCCGGTCACGTTCCGGAATACCGCGTTCTCAAGGCCCAGTTCCTTCCCGCGCTGGGTCATGCGGGCAGCAAATTCCTCTTCCGATCCTGCCATGCCTTCGGCAATGGCAATGCAGGCATCATTGGCGGATTGGATCATGGCGCCGTGCATAAGGTCGATGAGCCGGACATTCGTGTTCACGTTGGCATACATGGTGGAACCGCCCGATGAGGTCCCTCCCCGCTTCCAGGCATTCACGCTGATCTTGAATTCCGTATCTTCCTTCACAGTTCCGGCTTTCAGGGCCTCAAACACCATCACCATAGTCATCAGCTTGCTCATGCTGGCAGGCTGGACCAGTTCATCGGCATTCTTCTCGAAGAACACGGTTCCCGACTTTGCGTCAATCAGAATGGCGTGCGGCGCCGTCGTTTCGAACGGCAGCACATCCTGGCCGAATGCGGCCCCGGACAAGGCAAGAAACACAAGCCAAATGGCAGTTCTAAGGAAGACTCGAATGCCGTTCACACATCACCTCGCTGAAGCGGCGAATCTACTGGCTATTGAAGAAAAAATCAACGCGACGCATAGGGACTGGAGACGGAAGGTCAGGCATATGATAGCCTTCCTCGCTAAACTTGCAAAATCGCAATGGGCCGAGAAAACAAAGTTAGGCTAGCTTCAAATGGTCCCAAAACCACCATCACCGATAAGCTCGATGAAGCTCTGGACGAGTCATTTCCCGCCAGTGATCCCGTGTCCTTGGGACACAGCGAGCATGCAGGAC
Organism: Hyphomicrobiales bacterium; assembly: GCA_038330285.1. Taxonomy (GTDB): domain Bacteria; phylum Pseudomonadota; class Alphaproteobacteria; order Rhizobiales; family Aestuariivirgaceae; genus Aestuariivirga. Next base: position 2,562 of record JBBQNU010000168.1, read on the forward strand.
AGCCTAAATCCAAACGAAAGGCGAGCGGCGAGTGGCCAAAGGGCGCGGTGGGATTGAAGAGGAAACGGTGAAGATCGGCACAAATACATTCATAAGACTGTTAGCATGCTTTTTGCTCACAGCCTGCACAAGCATTGATTCAGGCTCGCCGCCCACTGTTGAACTCGACAAGCGCTACGAAACCCTCGCAGCGCCGACGGCTACCCTTACGCCTGAAGAGAAAAGCAGGGTTCAGAACGTTGTCCTGTCCAAGCTGAAAAACCCTGATACGGCGCAGTTCGGATTCATGAACGCAACAGAAGGCGAAGGTGGAATTGTGAACGTCTGCGGATGGGTGAATGAAAAGAACTACCTGGGCCGTTGGGAACGTTACAGGCCATTCTACGCAAGATATTTGCCCTTAAACCAACAAGCCGTACTGGTTACCCTCGCCGCGGAGTCTGACCCAAGATACGTAAAGGGACAATGCCGCGAAAATGGGGTGCCGCTTTCCGAACAGCCCAGCAGTATTTGATCAAGGCTTCTACTGCAACGAGGCCTGCTGCAGGTGCGATTCAAGCAGATGTGCGTCCGGTAGGCCGTAGCCGTGTACCTGGTTGAGCGCGACTTGCGCGTCATTGAGGTTATCAAACGGCCCTACCCGCATCCGGTAAACTGGGCCGTCATTTCCCATGAGCTCGGCCACCTGTACCGGACCGATGTTGACGAATTCCTGGCGCAGCCGCTCCGCATTGTCAGGATCGGCAAAGGTTCCGGCCTGCACAAAGTAGTTCACGGTACTCGGCTGGCTTTGCTCATTCTGTTCGATAGGCTGTTCCTGTTCGGCCGCATAAGCCCCCTGCTCTACCGGATCGGCCTCCGCCACCTGCACAGGCTCCGCACGGCGCTTGCCACCGGCAGCCGCAATCATCTGGCGCAGCGGTGTGCCGTTTTCCAGTTCCTGGTTCATCGCTACGAGATTTGATCCATCGTCATCGATGGGCGCCGGGCCGATATACTGCACGCGCACCGTGGCGGTGCCTTGCCGTTTGAAACCCAGGGCCGAAGCCGATTGCTTGGAAAGATCAATGATGCGCGGGCCAACGAAAGGCCCGCGGTCGTTGATGCGCACCACGACAGTTTTGCCATTGTTGACGTTGGTGACCTTGGCATAGCTTGGCAGGGGCAGCGTCGGGTGCGCCGCCGTCAGGCGAGTCATGTCAAACCATTCGCCGTTGGAGGTCATGCGCCGGTTGAAGGCTTCACCGTACCAGGAAGCAGGTCCGGTCTTGTCGTACCTGGGTTGTTCCTTGGGCGTGAACCAGCGGCCCGCAACCTGATAGGGTTCGCCAATATGATAGCGTCCACCACCCATGGGCACAGGCCCGTTTCCTTTGTAGATGGGGCTGCCGATGCCGGCAAAGGGATCGCGCGACGCAGATTTGTTTGAAGAGCAGCCGGAGATGGTCAGGCTCATGGCCATCAGGATGCACGATACACTCAGCAATTTACGCATACAAACTCCACCGGGCCCCCAAGGCCCCTTTGCGTTGCCGCAAAGCCACGGGGGTAGTTTTCGCGCAAACTGCGTAAAATTTGAGTTGAATTGTTTGGTTAGCTAATCGTTAACCGTCAATTTAAGGTTACGGGGGCAGCAGGGGCTGCTACCGGCGTAAGCCGCACCAAATTGGTCTGGGCGGTCTCAATGCCCCTCTCAGCCGCCTGCTTGTAAAAGCTTGCAGCCTTGGTGCGGTCTTTGGCGACGCCCCAGCCCATTTCATACATTCCGCCAAGGTTGTTAAGCCCCCAGCCGTCTCCCTGGTTTGCCGCCTGTTCGAAGAGCTTGAAGGCCTCGCCCACATTGCGCTCCACGCCCTTGCCGTTGAGGTAGAGGATGCCCAGGTTGTTTTGTGCGGCAGCAAGTTTTCCTTCAGCAGCCTTGCGGTACCATTCAACCGCCTTGGCTTCATCAATCTTAACACCCACCCCGTTCTGGTAGGCCTGGCCAATGGCATTCATTGATTCCAGATGGCCGCTGTTGGCTGCCGCCTCGTAAAGCTTGGCCGCCGTCGGCAGGTCCTTGGTCAGGCCCTTGGCACCTTTGCTCACCAACCGGGCCAGGCGGAATTCCGCTTCCACATTGCCTTTCAGCGCCGCCTCGCGATACCACCGGGCCGCCTCTACGATATTCTTTTTCGTCGGCTTGACGCCCTGCTCATACGCGCTGGCCACGTCCATTTGAGCTTCTTCGTCCCCCACCTCGGCGAGCTTCAGCTTTTTGTCGAAGGGAATCTCATCTAGCGTCTGAGCCACAGCAAACGAGGCTCCGGTGAGTGTTGAGACAAGAAGCAAACTAGCAAGAACACGTTTCATGGGACTGCCTTACCCCCGCAATGCAAATTTTGATATATAATCATGACAACAATCAGGCACTGCTCAATTCCTGCGGACAAATATCATGGTCTTGCAAAGAGGCCCGACGCAGCCCCTCACCCTCATGTTGCGTCCGGAAAGATTCATGTAGGAAGAATAGGTCCTGCCATCGTCGGCATTGTAGATTGTTCCTTGCCACTTGTTCGCGCCTGCAGGTTTCATGTTTCCGAGTATGGTAAGTCCAATCAGCGGCCGGTTGCGCAGGGATTCATTGGGATTTCGCTTGTCGACTTTCGGCCTGCCCTTTTTGTCCAGCGGTTTGGCCAATCCAATAATCGCCCCGCAAAGGCCGGCTCCGCAAGGCGTGATTCGTACCGTAACCTTGCCGCTATCGAGTCTCCAAACACCGCTAGCCCCCTCTTCCGCCAGTGCAAGTCCTGATAAAACCACGGAAAAAAGCCCCGCAATTCCCAGTTTTGTGAATAATTTCAACATCCGTCTCCATTGACAATTTCTATCGGCAACCATGCCCTCAAGGCAATTGTACGGCTTTCATAACTCGGCTAGTTTCCCGCTTTACGGATATAGCAAAGGAAGCCGGTTATGAGCAACGTCACCAACCTCAGCCGCCATCGCAGCCATGACTCTAACGAATGGCAATTGCGTGTTGACCTTGCGGCAGCATTTAGGCTGGCGGCCAGGAATGACTGGCATGAGGCCGTCGCCAATCATTTCAGCCAGGCTGTTTCAAGTGACGGCAAAAAGTTCCTGATGAATCCCCGCTGGCGCCATTTTTCCAAGGTAACCGCCTCCGAGCTCCTCCTGCTTGATACGGATGATCACTCCACCATGGAAAAACCCAATGCGCCGGATCTCACCGCCTGGTCGCTCCATGGCAGGCTTCATGCCCTGCTCCCCCATGCCCGCTGCATCATGCATCTGCATCCTCCCTATGCCACCGCCATCTGCTCGCTCGCCGATCCCGACATAAAGCCCATCGACCAAAACACCGCGCGGTTTTATAACCGCATCGCCTTTGACATGGATTACGGCGGCATGGCCAACACCGATGAGGAAGGTGAGCGCATAGCGCGCCTCATGGGCAATAAATCCATCATGATGATGGGCAATCATGGTGTGCTGGTCTGTGCGGCAACCGTCGCTGAAGCCTATGACCTCACCTATTATCTCGAGCGCTCCTGCCGCAATCTCGTGCTGGCCTATCAGACCGGCCAGCCCCTGCATGTGATGAGCGCCAAGGTGGCCGAAAAAACCGCCCAGGAATGGGAGGCCGACCGCGAGCAGTTCCTCACCCACTTTACCGAGATGAAATCCATCCTCGATGCGACCGACGCAGGCTATGCCGAATAAGGCTTGAAACCTTGTAAGATACTGCTACATCGCGTGGTCCAAGCGATCAGGTTTATCTCGCGGAGGGGTGGCAGAGTGGTCGATTGCGACGGTCTTGAAAACCGTTGGGAGTGAAAGCTTTCCGGGGGTTCGAATCCCTCCCCCTCCGCCATCCACTATTTGCGTTTGCGCGCCGGCCTGGGCCTGATGTCAGTTCCGTATCAAGGTCTGCAATGCGACTGCGGTTGCGTCGTCGGCTGATTTAAAGCGCGGGTGTTCTAAACAAGCTGGGTCGGAAA
>JBBQNU010000169.1:0-6553 GCA_038330285.1 Hyphomicrobiales bacterium
ATCCTGCGCCGCCCGGAGCGTCGTGTCTTCCTCGACGAGGCGGGCGATCACCCCCTCCGTATCGCCAAGCGAGTGCTGCTCGCGCCCCAGATCGGCTACGGCTTGCGTCAGCCGCTGGTCCAGTTCCTTCCGCCGGCCTTCAACCCGGCGCTCTTCTTCATCAAGGCTGTTGCGTTCGACCGCCATGCGCTGCAGCACCGCGGCGCGGATGGTTTCCTGCTCGCGCAAGCCAGGCAATTTCTCGCCCAATTCATCGCGCGCCCGCAGCTTTTCCGAAGCCGCCCGCGTATTCTCCGCCAGCACTCGCGTCGACTCGTCAAGCGCCGCCGCATCTTTCGCCGCACTCTCCACCGCCTCTTTCCAGGCTACGTAAAGGCCCGCCGCTTCCAGCTTCCTGATCTCGGCGGAAATCAGCTTGTATTTCTGCGCCTGCCGCGCCTGCCGTTTCAGGCTGTTGAGCTGGCTTTCAAGCTGCGAGGTCACATCCTCAAGCCGCGTAAGATTGACTTCCGCCGCCTTCAATTTCAGTTCCGCCTCGTGGCGGCGCGTATGCAGGCCGGTGATCCCTGCCGCTTCTTCAAGGATCAAACGCCGCGCCTGCGGCTTGGCGTTGATGATCTCGGCAATCTGCCCCTGCCGCACCAGCGCCGGCGAACGCGCCCCCGTTGATACATCGGCAAACAGAAGCTGCACATCGCGGGCCCGCACATCCTTGCCGTTGATGCGGTAGGCCGAGCCCGCTTCGCGCTCGATGCGCCGCGAGATTTCGATCACTTCGCTGTCATTGTGCTGCGGCGGGGCCGAGCGGTCGTCATTCGACATCGTCACCATGACTTCCGCCATGTTGCGCGACGGGCGCTGTGTCGTGCCGGAAAAGATCACGTCATCCATGCCGGAGGCCCGCATGGATTTGTACGAGCTTTCCCCCATCACCCAGCGCAGTGCCTCGAGCAGGTTGGATTTGCCGCAGCCATTGGGTCCAACCACGCCGGTCAGGCCCGGTTCTATCAACAGGTCGGTGGGCTCAACAAATGATTTGAACCCCGAAAGCCGCAGCCGTGTAAACTTCATTATGCCTCAAGCCCCAGTCCTTGCCGCTCCTCAAACGAGAAGCGGATCAATCTTCGCACGGAAGGCTTCGATCGTCGTCTCGCCTTCAAATCTTTCGCCATTCACAAAGAATGTCGGAATGCCGGTGACGCCGAAGCCCTCGGCCTTGCTGCGCACCGCCAGAATATCCTTGGCCACCGCTTCATTCTTCATGCAGGCCTCGAAGCTTTCCTTGGTGAAGCCCGCCTGCTGCGCGATCTTGTTGAGCCCGGCGAGCGGATCCTGCGTCCACTCCGGCTGGGTGGCAAAGAACACGTCGATCAGCGGGAAATATTTTTCCTTGGGCGCGCAACGCGCCAGCATGAAGGCCGCGAGAGCTGCATCCTGGTGGGGGAATTCGCGGAACACGAACTTGATCTTGCCCGTATCGATATATTCCTTTTTCAGCGTCAGAAATGTTTCGTTGTAAAAGGCCGCGCAATGCGGGCAGGTGGCCGAGGCATATTCAATCACCGTCACCTTGGCGGTGTCGGGGCCCATGGTCATTTCGCCAAAGGCCGGCGGGTCATTAAGGCCGGTCAAATCCACCGCAAAGGATTGAGGCGCGCCAAGGGCGAGGCCAGCCAGCGCCACCGAGCCAAAAATGACATGACGTTTATTGAGCTTAATCATGGAATCTACCTACTAGATGTTGGGGGTTGGAACCAATATTATTTGTTGTGTGGAGAACTCGTCCGGTTTGCCAGGGCGCCCGCGCCAAGCCGGTGCAGGGCCTGTTTCAGCTTTTCGTCGGCGATGGATTCAAGGCGCGTTTCAAGCGCCTGTTCGGTTTTTGAATCTAATGGAATATCCTTGTGTTTCAGAGGTTTGCTGGTGATTACGTGGCCTTGCATAACTTTCACTGAAGTCACCGCGCCATAGCCGTAAAACTGGTTGATCCGCTCGATGATCTGGTGGCTCTGGTATTGCAGGTCGAGGCCGCGCCCCGGTTCGGCCCGGATCACCAGCGTACCGCCCAGCTTTTGCGCCATTTCGCCCGCCCCCCGGGGCCATTTGATTCGCTCGGGTTCGCAATGCCGGGCCAGGGTTTCGCCCACGATGTCCGGCCAGCGCGACATAAGTTCCCCATAGGCGAAGCCATAGCGGGCAAAGCTTGCCTTGGTGAGTTTCTCAAAATGTTTGTCGAGCCGTTCCATGTCGCGTATATATAATACGGATTTAACCTGAGGCGAGTGTTGATCTAAGACCATGGCGGAACAAGGGCTTCACGAAGATGTGTCGGGAAAACTGCTGGCCTGGTACGACGCCTATGCCCGAGACCTGCCATGGCGCTCAAAGCGCGGGAAAAATCCCGATCCCTATCATGTCTGGCTCTCCGAGATCATGCTGCAGCAGACGACCGTTGCGGCGGTCAGGGATTACTACATTAAATTTCTGTCACGCTGGCCCACGGTTTCCGATTTGGCCAAGGCCAGCCAGGAAGACGTGCTGCGCGCCTGGGCGGGGCTCGGCTATTATGCCCGGGCCCGCAACCTCCATGCCTGCGCCCTCAAGGTTGTGAGCGACTGGAATGGTAAATTCCCCGATACGGAGGAGGCGCTCCGCACCCTTCCCGGCATTGGCCCCTATACGGCAGCAGCAATTGCGGCAATCGCCTTTGACCGGCCCCACGCCGCCGTTGATGGCAATGTGGAGCGTGTGATAACGCGGGTCTATGCCATCGAAACCCCGCTGCCTACCGCAAAACCCTTGATCAAATTGAAGGCGCAGGCATTGGTGCCGATGAAGCGCGCCGGCGATTTCGCCCAGGCCCTGATGGATCTCGGCGCCACCATCTGCACCCCGCGCACTCCCAACTGCAAAATATGTCCGTGGACTGACCATTGTGAGGGCCGCGCCCTGGGCATTGCCGAAAGCCTGCCGCGCAAAGCGCCCAAGGCAAAAATCCCCACCCGCCTCGGCATAGCCTTTTGGGTCGAACGCGACGATGGCCACATTCTTTTGTGTCAGAGGCCGCAGAAGGGCCTGCTCGGCGGCATGATGGAAATTCCCTCAACCCCATGGGACCCAAAATTGCCGCGCCACATTGCTCCCCCCGTTGAGGCTGAATGGAGCAAGGTGAAAATTCCCGTAGCACACACCTTCACCCATTTTCATTTGCAGCTAAACATATGGAAAACCACAACGGCGGAAATTTCTCTACCCGATGGCGGCGGCTATCGCTGGGTGCACAAAGACGAACTCATCCACGAAGCCCTGCCATCCCTCATGCGCAAGGTCGTCGTCGCGGCGCTGGAAGACCAGCCTCGCAGACGCAAATCAACGTGAGTGAAGCTACTATGACTTCCCTCTCTCCTTGGGAGAGAGGGCGGGGCCTATTGCGCAAGCAATGGGAGGGTGAGGGGGAGCAAGTCCGTCAATTGAATCACCTGTTCCCCCTCACCTTCCCATCCTGCTCAGCTTCGCATCGCAGGATGGGCCCCATCCTCTCCCCCAAGGGGCGAGGAAAAGTAGAACGGCATCGTGAAAAGGATTGGACTTTAACTCCGCGGCTCCATCACGCCATGGGCTTCCAATGCTGCCTTGAGTTTGGGCCGCGCCCGCACCGCTTCGACCAATTTTGCAATGGCGGGGAATTTCGCATGGACTGAAGTTTCCGTAGGCTTGCCCCAGCAGCACAGCATGAAGGCATAGATGTCGAGCGCGGAAAACGCCGCGCCCATCAGCCATGGCCCTTCGGCCTCCAGGCGTTTAGCCAGGATGGCCCAGAGCTGGTCGCATTTTTCAATCGATTTTCCCGTGAGGAATTTTCCTTCCTTCTCGTCACGTGCGTAGAAATTATCGTGGTCGCTCATGTTGATCGCCACATAGAGATTGGTGCTCAAGAAATGCAGCCACGACAGGAACTCGCCATATTCATTTGTTCCGGGTTGCGGCGCCATTCCCTTGTCGGGATGCGCCGTCACCAGAAACGAAACGATGGCGGCCGATTCAAAGAGCGCACTGCCATCATCAAGGCCAAGTGCGGGAATGTAGCCGATGGGGCTGAGCTCACGGAATTCAGGTGCCGCCACCTGTTCCGGCGTCATCCAGATGTTGGTGTAGGGAACATCCATTTCCTCCAGCAGGAAATGCACGCCCATGGAGCCCCAGGCCTTGACGTTGTAGAGTTTGTACATAGTGACGTCCTCCGCAGGCATGAATGTTTAGGCGCCGTGTTATGGCAAAGCTGTGACGGTTGCCTATCGCCGGCCGCCCACTTCGTCGATGTGGGCCAGCATGTCGGCGGGGTCTTCGAACACCCGGTAGGCGCCTGATCGTTCAAGCTCGTCCGTGCCATAGCCGCCCGAAAGAAAACCAATGCCAAGGGCCCGGGCCCGTTGTGCCGCCAGCATGTCCCAGATGCTGTCGCCAACTACACAGGCCGTTTCAATCTCGATGCCTAATTTTTCCGCCGCCGCCAGAAAAAGATCGGGATCGGGCTTGGCATAGGCCACAAGGTCGCGCGTGATCACCGGCACCTTGTCCGGATCGACACCGAGAATTTTCAGCACCGGGCCGGCCGTCAGCATCCGGCCCGAAGTGGCGATGGCCCAGGGAATTTTCGTATCGGTGAGGTATTTCAGAAGCTCGCGCGCCCCGGGCAGGGGGCGGGTATTGGCCGAGTGAACACTGTAATGCTTGGCATGAAGTGCCCGCAGCCGCGTCAGCGTGGCATCATCAAAATCAATCCCGGTTTCCAGGGCAAGCGCCCGGGTGAACAGGCCGCCCGACATGCCGATGCGCCGGTGAATGCGCCAGATCGAAACCTCAATGCCTTCCTCCTGCAGGGCGGCACTCCACGCCAGCACATGGTCGTAGACGCTGTCCACCAGCGTGCCATCAAGATCGAACAGGAATGAGGTGGGTTGGCGGGCTTTCATGGGCGGGTGGTCTCCCTATAAGGAAACACTGACCTAGAACGGCTGCGCCGCGCGCGCAACCATCATTCCTGCACGTCACGTCAGCAGCTTCTCGACGATGACCGTATCCATCCATTTGCCGTCGAGCCGGCCATGCTTTTCATAGATGCCGACTTCCCTGAAACCGAGCGCCGCGCAAAGCTTGCGGCTGGCTTGGTTTTCCGGAAATATCCGTGACAGCAGCTTCCACCAGCCCCGTGCCTTTGCATCGTCAATCAGCGCGCCAAGGGTTGCCTTGCCAAACCCCTGGCCACGGCCTTCGCGCGCCACATAGACCGAGAATTCACGCACCCCGTCATAGCAGGGGCGGGACCGGTAGGGGAACGCTGCAGCATAGGCTTGGACAGTCTGATTCTCACCGGAGACAAAAACCGGATAGCCCTCGGCGAACCACGCCAGGATTTGCTCTGCGCTGCGCGGTTCGGTTTCGAACGTCGCAACGCGGTCTACCATTCCCTGATTGTAAATTGCGGCGATCCGTGCCGCATCTGAACGTGTGGCGGCGCGCGTAAAGCGGCCGCTCACGCAGCCGTTCCCAGCTCCGCCCTGACCTGCTGGCGCAACACGTCGAGGGGAACAAGATTAGCCCCCCGGCGCACATGCCAGAAGGTCCAGCCGTTGCAGGCCTCGGCTCCTTGCACATAGGCGCCGATCTTGTGGATGGAGCCGCTGTTGTCCTTGCAGGCAATGGAGCCGTCGGCACGAACCCGTGCGGCCACGCGCGCTGTCGGGTCATGCAGCGTATCGCCGGCCTTCACCAGCCCGCGCTCCAGAAGCGAACCAAACGGAATGCGGGGTTCCGCCCGTTTGGCCGTTGTTGTCCTGAGGGCCTCCTCTGACAACTGGTCGGTAGCCTTGATGCGCTCAAGCGCCGAGCGCGCATAATTCTCTTCACGTTCGATGCCGATGAACACCCGGCCCAATTGCTTGGCGACAGCACCGGTGGTTCCGGTGCCAAAAAATGGATCAAGCACGACATCTCCTGGATTGGTGGACGAAAGCATGACGCGATGCAGAAGCGCCTCGGGTTTTTGCGTGGGATGAAGCTTGTCGCCGTCATCATTCTTCAGGCGCTCGCCGCCGGTGCACAGCGGCAGGGTCCAGTCCGAACGCATTTGCGAATCGTCGTTGAAGATCTTCATCGCTTCATAATGGAAGGTGTATTTCGAGGTGGCGCTCTTGCCGGCCCAGATCATGGTTTCATGGGCGTTGGTGAAACGCCGCCCGCGGAAATTCGGCATCGGATTGGTTTTGCGCCAGATAACGTCATTGAGAATCCAGTAGCCCAGATCCTGCAGGATGGAGCCGACGCGGAAAATATTGTGATAGGAACCGATTACCCACAGCGCCCCGTTGGGCTTCAAGGCGCGGCGGCATTCCGTAAGCCAGGCCCGGGTAAACTCATCATAGGCGGCAAAGCTCGCAAACTTGTCCCAATGGTCATCCACCGCGTCGACCTTGCTTTGGTCCGGCCGCGTCAGGTCACCCGCCAATTGCAGATTATAAGGAGGGTCCGCGAAGACGAGGTCAATCGAGCCCGT
>JBBQNU010000170.1:0-6533 GCA_038330285.1 Hyphomicrobiales bacterium
GTCCTGGCCTCGGGCGTCATTCCGCAAATCTCTGTGATCATGGGCCCCTGCGCCGGAGGCGATGTCTATTCGCCGGCAATGACCGACTTCATCTTCATGGTGCGTGACACGAGCTATATGTTTGTCACCGGTCCGGATGTCGTCAAAACCGTCACCAATGAAACGGTGACCGCCGAGGAGCTTGGCGGCGCTTCGGTTCACACCACAAAATCTTCCATTGCCGACAAGGGCTTCGACAATGATGTCGAGGCGTTGTTGCAAATGCGCCGCCTGATCGACTTCCTGCCGTCGTCCAATACCGATCCCATTCCTGAAATTCCAAGTTTTGATGATGCCGAACGCCTTGAGGCCTCTCTCGACACGCTCATTCCCGCCAATCCGAACCAGCCCTACGACATGAAGGAACTGATCCTTAAAATTGCCGATGAGGGTGATTTCTTTGAAATCCAGGAAGCCCACGCCAAAAACATCATTGTCGGTTTCGCCAGGCTCGGCGGCCGCACCATTGGCATTGTGGCCAATCAGCCCCTGGTATTGGCAGGCGTCCTGGATAGCGATGCCGGGCGCAAGGCCGCACGTTTCGTGCGCTTTTGTGATTGTTTCAACATTCCCATCGTGACCTTCGTTGATGTTCCGGGCTTCCTTCCCGGCACCGCCCAGGAATATGGCGGCCTGATCAAGCACGGCGCCAAACTGCTTTTTGCTTTCGCCGAGGCCACGGTGCCGAAAATCACCGTGATTACCCGCAAGGCCTATGGCGGGGCCTATGTGGTCATGTCGTCCAAGCATTTGCGGGCCGACTTGAATTACGCCTGGCCCTCCGCCGAAATTGCGGTCATGGGGTCGCGTGGGGCAACCGAAATCATCTATCGCAGCGAGCTCGGCGACAAGGACAGGATTGCCGCCCGCGTGAAGGATTATGAAGACCGCTTTGCCAATCCGTTTGTGGCCGCGGAACGGGGTTTTCTTGATGAAATAATCATGCCCCACTCAACCCGAAAACGTATAGCTAGGGCCCTTGATATGCTCCGCCATAAGGAATTGAATAACCCTTGGAAGAAACATGATAATATTCCACTTTAGGAGGCGGGCGTGCATCTGCTGAAAAACTTGCTGACACGTTTCGTCAAAGTCGGAACGTTGGAAGTGTATGATGTTGAAGGCAAGACCCATGTTTTTTCCGGAAAGCCGGGGCCCAGGGTTGCAATCCGCCTGAAGGACAAGAAACTTTACCGCACCCTGTTTCTCAATCCTGAACTTTACGCCGGTGAAGCCTACATGGATGGCACGCTGGTGATGGAAGGCACCACCATCCGCGAGTTCCTCGAGTTTGCCGAGATCAACGGAAACAACTTGCGCAAACACCCATTGCAGAGAATTCTGCACAGGGGCCTCAAGGGCATCCGCAAGCTGCACCAGCGCAATGATGCCAAATCCGCCCGCGCCCATGTCCATCACCACTATGATCTTTCCAATGAGCTCTACAAATCATTCCTCGACGAGGACATGCACTATTCCTGCGCCTATTTTGCGAACGACACGGACAGTCTTGAAGTTGCCCAGCAAAATAAGCTGCGCCATATCGCGGCAAAGCTTGACTTGAAGCCCGGGCAACGCGTTCTGGATATAGGTTGCGGCTGGGGCGGCATGGCGCTCTACCTTGCCAAGGCAGCGGATGTGGAGGTGCTGGGTGTCACCCTTTCAACCGAGCAATTGGCCCTGGCCCGCCAGCGGGCGATCGAGCGCGGCCTCGATAACCGCGTACGCTTTGAATTGAAGGACTACCGCGATGTTAAGGGCACGTTTGACCGCATCGTTTCAGTAGGCATGTTTGAACACGTGGGCATTGTTCACTATGACGAATTTTTTGCCAAGGTGCGTGATTTGCTGAAACCCGATGGCGTTGCGCTTCTGCATTCCATTGGCCGCAAAGGCGGCCCCGGGACCACAGGCCCATGGATGCGCAAATATATTTTCCCCGGCGGCTACTCCCCAGCCCTTTCAGAGGCAATGGCAAGTGTTGAGAAGTCCAAGCTCTGGGTAACCGATATCGAAATCCTGCGCCTGCACTACGCCAAAACGCTGCGGGCCTGGGAACAGCGCTTTCAGGCCAACCGCAAGAAGATCATGACATTCATGGATGAACGCTTCTGCCGCATGTGGGAATTCTACCTCATTGCCAGCGAACTCAGTTTTACCCATGGTTCGCACATGGTGTTCCAGATCCAGCTTGCGAAGGAGCGCGAAACCTTGCCCATCACGCGCGACTACATGGCGCAAGTCGAAGCCCGGTTAAAAGCCTAAATCAGCTCACCGACAAGATCATACTCTTCGGCGTCTACAATGCGGACCCGCACCATGTCGCCGGGTTTCAGTGATGTTTCACCCGGAAGGAACACGTTGCCATCAATCTCCGGCGCGTCCCAGGGCGAGCGCGCCACCGCTTCTTCATTTTCCAGATCAATGGCATCCACCAGCACGTCGATCTCGCGGCCAATCTTCGATTGAAAGATTTCAGCGGAAATTTCCTGCTGCGCTTCCATGAAACGGCTGTAGCGCTCGGCCTTCACTTCATCGGGCACTTGCGGCAGGCCAAGATCATTCGCCTTGGCGCCGGACACGGGCTCATACTTGAAACAGCCGACACGCTCCAGCCTGGCTTCCCTCATCCAGTCCAGAAGGTAATTGAAGTCTGCATCAGTCTCGCCCGGGAAACCCACGATGAAGGTGGAGCGGATGGCAATGTCCGGGCAGATTTTCCGCCACGAAGCCAGGCGGTCCAGCACCTTTTCCTGGTTCGCCGGCCGCTTCATCGCTTTCAGAACATTAGGCGCCGCGTGCTGAAACGGGATATCCAGATAGGGCAGGATTTTGCCCTCGGCCATGAGCGGGATCACATCATCAACGTGGGGGTAGGGGTACACGTAATGCATGCGCACCCACGCGCCGAGATCGCCGAGTTCCTTGGCCATGTCGTAGAACTTGGCGCGCACTTCGCGGCCGTGGAACTTGCTGGTGGCGTATTTCGTGTCCACCCCATAGGCGGAAGTGTCCTGGCTGATCACCAGCAATTCCTTCACGCCCGCCTTCACCAGGCGCTCGGCCTCGTAAAGCACCGAAGCCACGGGCCGCGAAACAAGGTCACCGCGGATTGAGGGAATGATGCAGAAAGTGCAGCGGTTGTTGCAGCCCTCGGAAATTTTCAGGTAAGCATAGTGCTTGGGCGTCAGGCGCAGGCCCTGCGGCGGCATGAGGTCAAACTTGGGATCATGCACCGGCGGCAGGGCATCATGCACGGCGCCAACCACCGCTTCGTATTGATGGGGACCCGTGATCGCGAGAACGCCGGGGTGGGCGGCGCGAATGGCATCAGCCTCAACCCCGTAGCAGCCGGTCACAATCACCCGCCCGTTCTCCTGCATGGCCTCGCCGATGGCTGCAAGGCTTTCAGCCTTGGCGCTATCAAGAAAGCCGCAGGTATTGACCAGCACCACATCGGCATCGGCATAGCCGGGTGCGATGAGATAGCCTTCGGCCCGGAGCTGGGTGAGAATGCGCTCGGAATCGACCAGCGCCTTGGGGCAACCCAGCGAAACAAGGCCGACTTTGGGGACATGCGTGTTCATGGCGGGGTGTCTAGCGGAGACGGCTCCAAAGGGCAAATCGCTCAATAAATCGTCCGCTTCATACGCTCCGGGTATTCCGCGTCATAGGCTTTCCCGTCAAAGCCATCTTTTGACAGGCGTTCCATCATTTCGCCTACAGTGGGCAGTTCGGATTTCGCCACATGCATTGCGGGATCCCATAGCTTGGAGCGGACAATGGCCTTCTGGCACTGTGTATAGGCGCGTTCCACCGTGACAATGATTACACATTTGGGACTTTTTCCTTCCATGGCGAAAGTGGCGCAGATCTCCGGGTCAGCCGAAAGGCGGGCCCGACCACTCACCCGCATTGTTGTTCCAATGCCCGGAATGAGAAACAGCAGGGCCACGCGCGGATCCCGCACAATGTTGCGCAGGGAATCGATGCGGTTATTGCCGCGCCGATCCGGAATCATCAGGGTCGTGGAACCGGCAACCCGAACGAAGCCGCTGGGATCGCCGCGCGGCGAACAGTCGAGCCCTTCCGGCCCTGACGTGGCAAGAATGGCAAAGGGCGACGCCTCAATGATCTTCCGGTAGTCATCAGTGATGTAGTCAACCTCTTTCAGGATGGAGGTCGGCACGGGCTCATCGTAAAGCGCCTCAAGTTCGGTTTCCGAAGTGATCCGGCCAATCTCAAAATCAATCATGCACAAGCCCCCTCATAGAGCGCCACAGTCCGCATTTTGGAAGCAGCTTGTAAAGTGGATTTTTGTGACGGAAACGTTTCGAAGTGCCTGTGAATGTTCTAAACGTTACTGGCAAATGCGGTAGTTGCCACTCTTGCCGTGAACGCCCATGTCAAAATGGAAATGCGAGGCGTGGGCCGCGTTTGCGCCCGGTCCAAGAACCGTTGTGAAGTAGCCGCAAGCCGATGCCCGGACACCCGGAAGCAACGAGCTGTCCGCCACGTTCAATGTCTTCCCATTGCGCAAGCGGAAGGTGGAAATGTCAACCGCATTGCCGTAGCCATGCTCACTGACCTTTGCCGTACCATCGCCATTCCGGCCACGGCACTCAAAGCCCGGGCCTGTGGATATTCTTTCGACCGGCGAGTTCATTTGCGCAGCCAGGATTGGCGCCCCAGATTCACTCAGCCACCTCGAAAACTGCAAGGCGAACTTGCAGTTCAGCAATGGGGCTTCCGGCAAGTCTATTGTGTTTTGCTTGATAGTGACCGACCGCAGGTTCACCGGATTTTCCACACTGCATTTTCCGTAATCAACTGTGGCAGCCGCGACTGTGAATTTTGCACCAATGGCGCGGAGCATCTGAAAGCACGACTCGGTGTCGTCTTTGCGGGTGATGTCTTCGGGCAGGGCCCGCGGAATTAAAGCGGCCTGTTGCTGAAAGGCCTCGGGCTTGATGCGCGGCAGCGGAGCCGGCACCTCGGCCTTTGCCGCGATCACCGGTCTCTGTGTTGAGCTTGGTGCGGGGTTCGCAAGCTTGTCTTCCTTGTTTGATTTGGTGGCGGCGGGCAGTGCGGCAAGTATAATGGCGGCTTGTTTCTGAGTTTCCCGCAGTTTGGTGCGCGGAAGAGGCGCGGGCTCCGCAACATCCTGCGTTGTCTGGGGCTTTTCAACAGGAGTGGGCGTGGCCGCCACCACATCCTGCGTCTTCGTCGGTTTTTCAACAGCAATGGGCGCCGTCTTCGCAACATTCTGGGCCATCTTTGGCTTTTCAACAGGAATGGGAGGCTCGGCTATTGGTGTTGCAGTATTTGTTTCTATCTTCCCTGATGCAACTGATGGCTGGGTTTGCTTCTTTTTCGTGGCTGCCTGCTTTGAGCGCGTCTTGCAGGTTGCGTTGAATTTCTGGCAAACGCTGCGATCCAGATTATTCAAGAAGTTTTTGAGGCCATTTGGCTTTGCCGCGTTGGCGCTTTCCCAACCGGGCATGGCCAGAATTGCCGCGAAAATGAGGATGTATATCAGTTTGCCCATCGAATCGCGCTGTCCCATTGCATGATAACGGCATAATCCCCGGATGGTTCCCGTAAGAAAATGGCTTTCTATGAGCCGGGCGACCAATACGTGCCGGAAATGGCAGGATGATTGCACCCGCCCATTCCCCTTGTTACAGTCGGAAAAGATCATTCCTTGGGGTTTCATGTTCAAGAAAATTTTGATTGCCAACCGTGGCGAGATCGCTTGCCGCGTCATCAAGACCGCCCGCAAGATGGGGATAGCCACAGTCGCGGTCTATTCCGATGCCGATGTGCGGGCGCTGCATGTGGAAATGGCCGATGAAAAGGTGAACATCGGGCCGCCCCAGGCTGCCCAGTCCTATCTCATGATTGAAAAAATAGTTGCGGCTTGCAAAGCGACCGGAGCAGAAGCTGTCCATCCCGGTTACGGCTTCCTGTCAGAACGCTCGGCCTTTCCCAAGGCACTCACCGAGGCCGGCATCGTCTTCATCGGACCCAATGCTGCGGCCATTGACGCCATGGGCGACAAGATTGAATCCAAGAAAGCCGCCCAGGCCGCGGGAGTCTCCACCGTTCCGGGCTACATGGGCATCATCGAAACCGAAGCTGAAGCCGTGCAGATCGCCGAGGGAATTGGTTTTCCCGTGATGATCAAGGCTTCCGCCGGCGGGGGCGGCAAGGGCATGCGCGTGGCCCATTCGGCAACCGAAGTGCGCGATGGCTATGCCCGCGCCAAGTCCGAGGCGAAATCCAGCTTCGGCGATGACCGCGTCTTCATCGAAAAATTTATCGTCAACCCGCGCCACATTGAAATCCAGGTGCTTGGCGACAAGCATGGCAATGTGATCTATCTCGGCGAACGCGAATGCTCCATCCAGCGCCGCAATCAAAAGGTTGTGGAGGAAGCGCCGTCTCCGTTGCTTGATCCCAAGACCCGGAAACTCATGGGCGAGCAGGCCGTG
>JBBQNU010000171.1:0-6505 GCA_038330285.1 Hyphomicrobiales bacterium
TCCAAATTGCATAATGGCAGCAGGCACCAGCCAGTTCACCAGCGAAGGCACGAACAGCGCGAAGAATTCGAAAAACGTAACCTTGTCCTTCTGCCAGACCATCAGCGTTGTGATGTCGCCGAAGGGGGAGAATGCCCCGCCCGCGTTTGCAGCCACCACGATGTTTATGAAGCCAATGGCGACGAATTTCGGCGAGTCCCTGCCGATTGCCAGGACCACGGCGCCCATCACCAAGGACGTAGTCAGGTTATCGAGAACTCCAGAGAGGAAAAATGCCAGTGTGCCGGTAAGCCAAAACAGGTTGCGGTAGGACAGCTTCTTCCCAGTGAGCTTCACTCTCAGGACATCGAACACCCGCCGCTCTTCCAAGGTGTTTACATAGGTGATGGCGACCAGCAGGAAGAGGAAAAGTTCGCCATATTCCATGATGACATGCTGCGCGGCCTCTTCCGCCTTGTTCCCCATGCCAGCGGCGGCATAAGCCATGCCGATCAACGCCCAGATAAGGCCTGCAGCAAGGAGAACCGGCTTAGACTTGCGCAGCTGCGTTGTTTCTTCGAGAATCACCAGGATGTAGGCAACTACAAAAATAGAAAGCGCTAGATAGCCATATGTGGTTGCCGTGAGATCAAGCATTCAGCGTGCTTTCATGCAGTTCAAGCCAATAAGTTTCTTCGCGCTCCAGTTCTGACTCAAATTTGCTTTTGAGTCGCGCGAAATCGGCGGCCTTCTTGGGCTCCTGGGTGTAAATCGTGTGATCCGCGAGCGCCTGCTCCAGCAGAATGATCTTGTCCTTGATCTTCAGCATCTTGAGATCAAGTTCCTGAATCTTCTTCTTGATGACCGGGGTCATCAGCTTTTTGAGCGGCTTCGCGGCAGGAGCCACGGCCTTTTCCACTTTCTTCACGGCAGTCGCGCGGCCTAGCACGATATCAGTATATTCATCCATGTCGCCATCAAAGGGCTTCACCGTGCCGTCCCTGACGAGCCACAACTGGTCCGCGCAAGTCTCAATGATGTGGCGGTCATGGCTGATGAGAATGACCGCCCCCTCGTAATCATTGATCGCCATGATCAGGGCTTCGCGGCTGTCCACGTCAAGATGGTTGGTGGGCTCGTCGAGGATGAGAACATGCGGGCCATGGAAGGTGGCGAGCATGAACAGCAGGCGCGCCTTTTCGCCGCCCGACAGGACCGAGCATTTGGAATCGGCAAGAGCTGCGCCAAATCCCACCGCGCCCAGCTTGGCACGGCGCTGGGCCACCGTGGCATCAGGCATCAGGGAGGCGATGTATTCATAAGGCGAAAGGTCTTCCGACAATTCATCCAATTGGTGCTGGGCGAAATAGCCCATGGTGATGCGCGGCGGATGACGCATTTCGCCGCCTGATACCTGCAGCTTGCCGCAGAGCAGCTTGGCAAAGGTCGATTTGCCGTTGCCGTTGGAACCCAGAAGGGCAATCCGGTCGTCCGGATCGAGCCGCAGGGTAATGTTCTTGAGAACCGGCGGGCCGTCGCCATACCCAACCGAGGCTTTGTCCCAGCGCACCAGCGGCGGCGCCAGGGCCTTCTCCGGATTTGGAAACAGGAAGGGAGCCACGCGGTTTTCAACCATGTCGGCAATGGGCTCAAGTTTCGCCAGCGCCTTCAGCCGGCTTTGGGCCTGCCGTGCCTTCGAAGCCTTGTAGCGGAAGCGGTCAACAAAGGCCTGCATATGGTCGCGCTGCTCTTCCTGCTTCTTTTTCATTTTCAGGGTCAGCGCCTGCTTCTCGCGGCGTTGGCGCTCGAAATTGTCGTAGTTGCCCACATAGATGGTGAGCTTGCCCTGATCGAGATGCAGGATGGAATCGACCGCTTCATTCAGAAGGTCACGGTCATGGCTCACCAGCAGAATGGTGTGCGGATAATCGCGGATGTAGCTCTTGAGCCAGATCGTGCCTTCAAGATCAAGATAATTGGTGGGCTCGTCGAGAAGCAGCACGTCAGGAGCTCCAAACAGGGCCGCCGCCAGGGCAACCCGCATGCGCCAGCCCCCGGAAAGGGCCGAGCAGGGGCCATTCTGCGCTTCTTCGCTGAAGCCGAGGCCCGCCAGAATGATGGCCGCCCGGGCCGGAGCTGAATGGGCCTCGATATCCGCCAGCCGGATCTGGATTTCCGCAATGCGGTGTGGTTCGGTTGCGGTTTCCGCTTCGGCCAGCAGGGCTTCCCGCTCCTTGTCCCCGGCCATTACCGTATCGAGAAGGCTTTCTGGGCCGCCCGGCGCTTCCTGCGCCACCGTGCCGATGCGGGCATTTTTCGGCACGCTGGCCGAACCGGACTCGGAGATCAAATCGCCGAGAATAAGCTTCAATAGCGTGGATTTACCGGTGCCGTTCCGCCCTACGAGCCCCACCTTGTGGCCGTCCGGCAGGGAGGCCGAAGCCCCCTCAAGCAGGAGCCTTCCGCCGATTCGAAAGGTGAGATTGTTGATCTGTAACATGGTGCGGCCTTCTAGCGGGAGAACGCGGGCTGGGGAACCCACATTATCACATTGACAGGATCAATGTTGCGCTGCACAAATTGCCGCACGGCGTGAGGTGCGCCACTCAAAAGGGCTAACGGAATGGACAAGGCGGAGCAGGTAGTTGCCGAAGAGGCTGCCTATATTGACGAGATCACCGTCAGCCTCCGCGATCTCTTGCGCCAGGTCATCCGCCTGCGCGAACCTGCCGTCCTGAGCGTCATTGACGAGCCGGAAGAGGCCGCCGGCATCCCGCCGCACCTCATTGAACATGCCCTCCAGGCCATCGGCATCTGGCTCCAGCTCCTCAACATTGCCGAGGAAAATGCCGCCATCCGCAACCGCCGCCAGTATGAAAAGCAAGGCGGGCCTGATGTGGTAATGGGTTCCCTGTCCCACGCCTTCTCCCAGATTGCGGCCTTCGGCGTGGCCCCCGAGAACGTGCAGAAGGCCTTGGACACAATTGACGTTCAGCCCACCATCACGGCGCATCCCACTGAAGCCAAGCGCGTCACCGTCCTGGAAATCCACCGCCGCATTTATCTGAAGCTCTATGAACTCGAAAGCCCGCGCTGGACCCCGCGTGAACGCAAGGCCCTGCTTGATCTCCTGCGCAATGAAATTGACCTGCTCTGGATGACCGGTGAAATCCGCATTGAAAAGCCAACCGTTGAATCGGAAATTTCCTGGGGCTTGCATTTTTTCCGTGAAGCCCTGTTTGATCGCACAGCGTCCCTTTGCGATCTCATGGAATCCGCACTTCAGCGCCACTATCCGGAACTGCCAAGCCACGTCCGCCCGCCCTTGAAGTTTTCCTCGTGGATCGGCGGCGACCGCGACGGCAATCCGTTTGTCACCGTCTCCACTACGCGCAATGCTTTGATGGAAAACCGCAAGGCCGCGGTTGAGCGGCTCGACAAGCGCTTGACGGATTTGATCCAGCTCATTTCGCTCAGCGACAATGAAGTGAGTTTTTCCGGTGCATTCACGGCACGTCTGGCGCAGCAGTTGGAAGCCAGCGGGCAGGGCGAAAGCATAAAGCAGCGCAATCCGCAGGAACCCTTCCGCCAGCTCTTCAGCGCACTGAGGACCCGCCTGACGGGAGTGCCGGGGGCAACGCCGTTTCGCAATGTGGCCGAGTTTATCGCCGAGCTTGCCGCGGCGGAGCAGTCGCTCGTTGAAGTGAAGGCCGTGAGCATTGCTGCAACCCTTGTGCGCCCCGTGCGCTGGGAAGCGGAAATATTCGGCTTCCGCACCGTGAGCCTCGACATCCGCCAGAACACCACGGTGACCAACCGGATCCTGCAGGAAATCTGGCACAAGATGAATCCGGTTTCGAAGGTAACGGTTCCCAGGGAAAGCAGTCCGGAGTGGACTTCCTGGATCGTGGACGAACTCAACAAGCCACTGGGCTTCCTGCCCAATTTCTTCGGCGTTTCCGAAGAAGCGCGCGAACTCCTCGATCTCTTCTATCTCATCCGCGAAACTCTCGACGGGCCCGATCCGCAATCCATCGGCACGTTCATTCTCTCCATGACGCGCTCCGCCGCTGACGTATTGGGGCTTTACTTGCTCGCCAAATACTGCGGCCTGTTCCGCGATGACACCAGCAGCGAAAGCTGCAGGCTGCGCATCGTGCCGCTCTTTGAAACCATTGATGACCTGCGCGCCGGCCCGGCCATCATGAAGGAGCTGCTGGCCACCGGCGTTGTAAAGAAATCCGTGAACGACAGCGGCGGCCGGCAGGAAATCATGCTGGGTTATTCCGACAGCAACAAGGATGGCGGCTTCTTCTGCGCCAGCTTTGAATTGTTTGAAGCCCAGCGCCGGCTTCTCCGTGTCGGCAAGGAAGCTGGCCTCGCTATCAGCTTCTTCCATGGCCGCGGCGGGTCCGTCAGCCGCGGCGGCGCGCCAACCGGCCGGGCCATTGCCGCCCAGCCCGCCGGCACCATCAACGGCCACATGCGCGTGACCGAGCAGGGTGAAGTCGTTTCCTCAAAATTTGCCAACCGCGGAACGGCCCAGAACAATCTGGAAGTGCTGACCTCCAGCGTTCTGGTTCACACCTTGAAATCCGGCGAAGAACCGGAACTGCGCCTCAACCCGGAACATCAGAAGGCGGTTGAGGACATCGCCCGCCTGTCGTTCAAGGCCTATCGCAAGCTGGCGGAGGACAAGGCCTTGCTCTCCTATTTTCATGCCGCAAGCCCGGTTGAGGAACTGGCGCTCCTGAAAATTGGCTCACGCCCGGCGCGCCGTTTCGGTGCAAAAGGCATTGAGGACCTGCGCGCCATTCCCTGGGTTTTCGCCTGGAGCCAGAACCGCCACCTGCTCACCGGCTGGTATGGCCTGGGTTACGCCCTTGACGACTTCCTTTCGGCCCGTGGTCCCCAAGGGCTTACGCTGCTCCGCGACATGTTCAACAAGTCGCGCGGCTTTAGGCTCGCCGTCGACGAAGTGGAAAAATCCCTCTTTCTCGCCGACATGCGCGTTGCCGAAAAATATGCCGAACTCGTGCCCGACCGGGTTGATGCCGAGCGCATCTTCGCTATCATCAGCCACGAGCATCGGCGCACAAGCAAGGCCATTCTTGAGCTGACCGGCGCCAAGGTTCTCTGTGAACGCTTCCAGGGTTTCCGCCGCCGCTTTGACCGGGTGCGCCCCATCGTGGACCGCGCCAATCTCTGGCAGGTGCAATTGCTCCGTGAAACCCGGAGCGAAAAGCGCGATGGCACCCTTAACATGCCGCTGCTGATGACCATGAACTGCGTCGCCGGCGGCCTCGGCTGGACGGGCTGATTTACTCGCCCCAAAAATCCGGCACGCAAGAGCGCGCGAGTCCCTTTATGAACTTTGCTGTCTCTTCGTCTGCCAGGGGCACATTGTCGTTGTTGACGGCATAGGCCGAAGTCACGGCCAAGTCCTTGAGTTTGACGGTCTTGAGATGGGCCATGGTGCCCATAATCTTGCCCCGTTCTTCCCGGGGAATAATGCCGTCCGGTTCTGCCCGTCCTTGCGGGGTAAAAGCGGCGGTGGCAATTCCCACAGCACATACGGCCCAAAGTATCTTTCTGCTCATGGCCCATTTAAACCCAGAAAACGAGGTCAAAATATGTCGCATTTTGCCCCTGTAGCCTCTCCCCCTTTTCGGTGTATGCTCCGTATCAAGATCAAAAAACCGGGAGTATATGATGACGCATACCAAACGTAGTTTCCTCGCATTTGCCGCTTTGCTGGCCTTCTCCACTTCCGCCATGTCCATGGACATGATCGGCAATTGCGAATTGTCCGGCGCCAAGGGCTCTATCCCCATTGCCGCCCCCGCCAAGCCCGGCCAGCTCACGGTTCAGGTTTCGCTGCCGGCCCCGATCTGGTGGAATGGCGATACGCCGGAAGCCATCAAGGACGGCATGGAATATTGCATGGCCGCTGAAATCGCCTGGCGCGCCGGCTACGACAAGCTGGAAGTGGTCAACGTCGGCTGGGATCCTCTGGTCGCTGGCCAAACCTCGGGCTACGATCTCACATTATCGGAAGTTTCCATCACTGACGACCGCAAGAAAGTTGTCGATTTTTCCATCCCCTATTTCTACTCCGATATTGGCGTGATCACCCGCGCTGACGCGCCTGTTGATGCCACAAGCATCAAGGCCGCAAAGGTAGGCTTGCAGCAGGCGACGACGGGCGCCGCGTTTGCAACTGAAAAGCTCGGTTTGACAAATGTCCAGATGTATCCCGATCAGGGCGACATGTTTACCGCGCTGCGTGCCGGCCAGATTGACGCGGCAATGACGGATACTTCAATTACCTTGGCCGAGGAGAAGAGCACTGCAGGCAAATCCGTGGTGGTGGGCCAGTACAAGACTGGTGAGGCCTACGGCGCGATCTATGAAAAGGGCTATGCCAATGGCGCCACCATCGACAAAATCCTTCAGGCCATGATTGACGATGGCACGATGAAAAAGCTTGGCGCCAAATATCTCGCCGAGGCGTGGGGCAAGGACC
>JBBQNU010000172.1:0-6284 GCA_038330285.1 Hyphomicrobiales bacterium
GATGTCTTTCACAACCTGTTCGGCTGAGCCCGTTTGTGGCAGTTTCTGTCTCATCTTCGTTCTCCATACGATTACGATGAGCCAGAAATCCTCCATTATTCAAGTCATGCATTCTGTCCAATTGGTGCTGATGTCGGACAGCGCTGACCTAGAATCGCATTGCTCGGAGAAGTGAGCTGCAAGGTATCTAAATGTATTTTCACTCAAGGCATTTGTAGAATTCTTGAAGCCGTCTCGGCAAATTGTTAAAACGAGTATCTTGTCCATAAATTGCACATTACCCGTCAACGAAATTTGTTTTTTCAAGGAATAAAAACGTCTCGCTTGTGACCTGACCGGCTTTTTCTGAACCAGACGATATGGGAGTATCTGACTGGAAAGGAGAAAGACGATGTCAAGGAAAAGACTTGCGGCGGAGCAGATTGTGACGAAGCTGCGCCAGATCGAGGTGCTGCAGGGACAGGGCAAGACGATTGCCATAGCCTGCAAGGAAGTCGGAGCGTCGGAACAAAACTCAGGGATGAATGCCTAAATGGGGAGATCTTCTACAGTCTCAGGGAAGCACAGGTCGTCATCGAGCAATGGCGCATCCCCTACAACACCAAACGTCCGCACTCGGCATTGGGATACAGGCCGCCTGCGCCCCTCACAGTCGCAGCAAAGCCGACCCCTCTCGAGGAGGCGTCACTCATGCAATAATCTCACATTGCGTCTGTTACAGAATATCGGGCAGGTCAACTTCAACGACCTGATGCAGTTGCGGAAAGCAAAGGGCTGGCGCGAAAATTCAGCAAGACTTGACAGAAGAGGCGTATAGGCTTTAGCCAACACAGCAAGGAATTTGATGTCCGACCACCTGTTTTCACCGATCCAGATCGGCACCCTCGATTTGCCAAATCGTATTGCAGTGGCGCCCATGTGCCAGTATTCCGCCGATGATGGCTGTGCCAGCGATTGGCATATCCAGCATTGGATGAACTTGGCCATGTCAGGGGCAGGCATGGTGACGGTTGAAATGACAGATGTCGAACGCCGTGGCCGTATCAGTCACGGCTGCCTTGGTCTCTATTCCGACGCCAACGCTGCAGCGGCCAAGCGTGCACTGGATGCCGCCAAGCGTGTGGCGGCACCAGGAACCAAGTTTGGCATCCAACTGGCGCATGCGGGCCGCAAAGCATCTTGCCAGCGGCCTTGGGAAGGCGGGAAACCACTCAATGCGAGCGAGGACGCCTGGCCCGTCGTTTCGGCCTCGGGAGTTCCCTATGCGGAAGGCCACCCGGTTCCACAGGAACTTGACGAGGCCGGCATCGAAATGCTGGTCGAGAACTTTGGCAAGGCTGCAGAACGCGCGGCCCGCGTGGGATTTGATTTTATCGAACTGCACTCGGCCCATGGCTATTTGTTGCACCAGTTCCTCTCGCCCCTGTCGAATCGCCGCACTGACCAGTGGGGCGGATCACTTGAGAACCGGATGCGCTTTCCGCTCGCGGTCGCACGGCGGGTCCGCGAAGCCGCTCCCAAGCTGATGCTGGGTGCCCGGCTTTCGGTCACCGACTGGGTTCCCGGCGGCTTCGATGTAGATGAGGCGATTTTGGTGGCCAAGGCCTACAAACTTGCAGGAGCAAATTACATCTGCTGCTCGAGCGGCGGCAACTCGCCACTGCAAAAAATGCCGAGTGGCCCCGCCTATCAAGTACATCTGGCGAAAGCCATAAAGAATGGCGCAAATATCGCCACCCGCGCCGTGGGACTGATTGATGATTCGCACCAGGCCAACGACATCGTCGCTTCAGGGAAAGCCGACATTGTGGCGCTGGGAAGAGCCTTTCTTGCCGATCCACGCTGGCCATGGCGGGCGGCAGCACAATTGGGCCACGAGATTGTAGCACCGCCGCAAATGCTCCGCTCCGTTCCGTTGATTGAACGGTGGGCAGGTGTGACCTCCAGGGTTTAGTTGATGAATCAGCCGTGATAGGTCGGTACGGGGTGATAGTGAAGGCGGTGATGTGCCCCTTGCTGCTGCTGGAATAGGTTTGGTCAACGGCAATCGTGCCGTTGCGGACCAAATTAATCCGTAGACAGACGATTTATTCTTTTTCGGGAGCCTCACTCCAGGACATGCCGGGCTTCAGTGCGCCACAGGCGAGGCCATGGCATTCGATCTTCTCAATGCCCAACGTGCGTTGCCCTTTCCAGTTTGGGCCAGTCAAATACGACACCGGTACCCGGAACATCAGGCGCAATCGCCATATGGTCCTGAACCATCAGCGGGCGTGTCGTATATTGATCAATCGGGAACGAGTGAACTTCGAGCCAGCCGGCATTGGATTGACCGGAGAGCAGGCTGACATGCAGTTCCTGCATTCCATGGCTGCACACGGGTATGCCATGGACGCGCGACAGATCGGCAACCCTCAGAAAACCTGTAACTCCACCGCTATTGGAAGCGTCTGGCTGGATAAAGGACAATTTCGACTTCTCGAACGCCATCTCGAACTCATGAATCGTATGCAGGTTCTCGCCCATGGCAAGCGGCATTCCCGTCGCGTCGGCAATGCGGCCATATCCAGCATAGTCATCAGGTATCGTTGGCTCCTCAAACCAGAGCAAGTCAAACGGCTTGAAGGCCCGGGCTGCCGCGATTGCCTGTTCGACACTCATCGAATAATTGGCATCGACCATAAAGGCGATATCGGGCCCGATCTGATTTCGCACTGCTTTGATACGGGCGACATCCTCGGCCAGCTCCGGCTGGCCGATCTTGATCTTCACGCCATTGAACCCGCGCGACAAATACCCCCTGACGCTGTCAAGGAGCTTGGGGAGCGGAAAGCCGAGATCGATCCCGCCACAGTAGGCGCGGCAGCGGGTGCTTGCACCACCCGCCATTTTCCACAGCGGTTCTTTTCGATTTTTGCCGCGCAGGTCCCACAACGCGATGTCGACAGCCGATATGGCAAATGATGCGATGCCGCCCCTTCCGACGTAATGCACATGCCACTGCATCGCGTCGTAAAGCGCCTCGACATCATTCGCATTTTTGCCGGTCAGGAAAGGCGCAAGATCGTATTCGATCATCGCCTTGATCGCCTGCCCGCCCTTTCCCCCGGTATAGGTGTAACCGGTGCCTTCAGACCCATCGGATAGCCTGACCGTGGCGGTGACCAGTTCGAAATGCGTATGATTGCCGTGCTTGGCATCAACCAGCACTTCCGCCAGCGGCACATTGAACAATCTGACTTGGACAGAACGGATGTTGGTCATGGATATCCCTATGCAAGCCACGATCGAGTTTTATGTTCGGGGATCGAGTTCTAGTTAAATCTTCCCGGCAAATCCATTGGTAATATTGAGTTAGGCAGTGTTTGGTTTGCTGTGTAAGCTGCAAACTCATATCCAGCGGAATGGAAAGTGCTTCAATTGCGAGATCAGGAATGACCGAGACCTTCGATCACATCGTGGTAGGCGGTGGATCTTCCGGTTGCGTGGCGGCAGCCCGTCTCGCAAGCGAAGGCGGCGCAAAGGTGTTGCTGCTTGAAGCCGGGTATTCAAACCGCCACCCGCTGTTGGACATGCCTCCAGGCATCTTCAAGATGATCAACGGTTCGAAATTCATGCGCTACTACCGGACCACGCCACAGGCCCATCTCGATGGACGCATGCATGACATTCCCCAGGGCAATGTTCTGGGCGGCGGCTCATCGGTCAACGCCCAGGTTTACATTCGGGGACGGCCATCAGACTATGACGAATGGAACGGATTGCTGTATGG
This sequence comes from Hyphomicrobiales bacterium, assembly GCA_038330285.1. Taxonomy (GTDB): domain Bacteria; phylum Pseudomonadota; class Alphaproteobacteria; order Rhizobiales; family Aestuariivirgaceae; genus Aestuariivirga. Next base: position 3,773 of record JBBQNU010000172.1, read on the forward strand.
CAATAACGACCGGATAGGCTGGGGATGGGACGATGTGCTGCCCCATTTTGTCCGCATGGAAGGCAACAACCGCCTTATGAACAAACAGCACGGCGCGGAAGGCCCGCTGCTGGTTTCAGATCCCGGGCATATAAATGAATTTTCGCGCTGGTTTGTGCAGGCCGTGCAGGGACTGGGTGAGCCCTTCAATGCGGACTTCAACGGTTCATTGCAACGCGGTGTGGGATTTTACCAGTTCACTAACCGCAATGGCAGGCGGTCCTCCGCCGCCTACGCTTATCTCTCGCCACAGGCAAAAAACCCCAATCTGACAGTGCGACTTCAATGCGAGGTACAGCGGATAATGATCGAGTCGGGCCGTGCTGTTGGGGTTAGCTACAAGGACAAGTCTGGGGCGCTGCACAATGTGCGGGCAGAAGGCGAAGTGATAGTGGCCTCTGGTGCGTTGGTTACCCCAAAGATCCTGATGCTGTCCGGCATTGGGCCCGCCAGCCATCTTGCCTCCCACGGGATTACGTGTGTGGTTGATGCCCCGGGCGTGGGCCAGAACCTGATCGACCATCCCGAAGTTCCGATAACTGCAATCGCCAACGGCCCTTTCGGCTACCACAAACAGGGTGGGGGGTGGCGCATGCTCCGCAATGGCTTGCAGTTCAAGCTCTTCGGCACTGGCCCCGTTACCTCGGCGGGGGTTGAAGCGGGAGCCTATGTGAACCCCCGAAATCCCGAAGCGCCACCCACTATTCAAGCCTTTTGTGTCCCCATCGTTTATCTCGACCGTGACGCCCTCGATCTGGTGAAAGACGATTTCGGCGTGACGGTGACCACCGTCGTCGTCAAGCCCCGTTCACGCGGCGAGGTCCGCCTGGCATCGGCTGATCCCTCGGAAATGCCGATGGTATCGCCAAATCTGCTCCTCGACCCCGCCGATATGCAGGAGATGGTCGAAGGCCAGCGATTCTTCCTGCGCGCCTTCGAGCAGAAGCCGCTCGCTGACCGGCTGAGCCAAATTGTGATCCCGGCGCCTGGCGACCGGTCCGATGCGGCGCTGCAATCGCATTGCAGGCGGTTCGTCAAGACCAATTACCACCCTGCCGGCACGGCAAAGATGGGCGCAGACAGCGATCACCTGGCGGTGCTGGATGCGCGCCTGCGCGTGCGCGGCGTCGAGGGCTTGCGCATTTGCGACCTGTCGGCGATGCCCAACATAGTCGCGGGAAACACCAATGCACCAGCCATGATGCTGGGTGACCGATGTGCCGATTTGATCATCGGGAATCTCTGAAACCGCTATGCGATTCAAGGAGCACTGGGCGGTTGAGCCATTCCGCCGGGCGCACTGCTTTTGTAATACAATACCTGTTGACCAAAATGAACATTCGCTATTTAGTGTCGGCGAGTGCGCCAAACCAAAACAAGCGCGCCCGCTGTCAAAAGGGAGAAATCTATGAAAAAGCTTACACGTCGCGAATCTATGATGCTGCTGGGTGCTGCCGCTGGCGCATTTGTGGTCCGGCCGGCCTATGCTGCGCTGCCCAAGCTGGAGAAGAAGGATACCTACAAGGTTGGCTTTGCCCAAACCGAAAGCAACAACCCCTGGCGCCTGGCCCAGACCAAGAGCATGCAGGACGAAGCCACCAAGCGCGGCTGGCAGTTGGTTTATACCGATGCCGCCGGTTCCGCCGCCAAGCAGGTGGCTGACGTTCGCTCCATGATTGCCCAGAAAGTGGACGTCATTCTCCTTGCCCCGCGCGAGGAAAAGCCCCTCATTCCTGCCGTTATGGAAGCCAAGAAGGCCGGCATCCCGATGTTCCTGATTGATCGCAACGTGGATCAGACGCTCGCCAAGGGCGGTGAAGATTATGTTGCCTTTATTGGCTCGGATTTCACCAAGGAAGGCATGCAGGCTGCCGAGGTTCTCACTGCGGCTGTCGGCGGCAAAGCCAAGATCATCGAGCTTCAGGGAAGCACGGGTTCTTCACCAGCCAATGACCGGATGGCCGGTTTCGCCGCCTACATTAAAGATCATCCTGGAATGGAAATCATCGCATCGCAGTCCGGTGACTTTGCCCGCGACAAGGGCCGGCAGGTATTTGAAACCCTGTATCAGGCCCATCCGGAAGCAACCGCCTTGTATTCCCACAATGACGAAATGACGATGGGCGCAATCGCTGCCATGGAAGCGGCCGGCAAGGTTCCGGGCAAGGATCTTATCATCGCCTCCATCGATGGCACGAAGGATGCCACCCAGGCGCTCATCGATGGCAAGGTGCTGGTCGTTGTCGAGTGCAATCCGAAGTTCGGCCCTGCCGCCTTTGATGCCGTGGTGAAATACGGCAACGGGGAAACACTTGAGCCGCGCCTTGTGAACACCGACCGCGTGTTCACCAAGGACAACGCCGCTGCCTATATGCCAGAGGCCTACTAGAAACGCGCGGCGTACATGAAGCCGCGACAGCACATGATCCGGGCGTTGGCGCACCAAGCGCCAGCGGCCGGATCGCACTTTTTA
>JBBQNU010000173.1:0-6115 GCA_038330285.1 Hyphomicrobiales bacterium
TCCGGCATGCGCCGGAATGACAGATTAGTGGATGACTCTTACTTCTGTCTCGTGGGGGTGACAGAGAAGAACAGCATTCGCCGAAATGATGAACCAGGGAAATCAGCGGCCTTTCCAGACGGGGGCGCGCTTTTCGGCGAAGGCTTTGGCGCCTTCCAACTGGTCTTCGCTTGAATAGAGCTTGTCCACCGTTGGCAGCTTGCGCTTGGTGACCAGGTTGAAGGCTTCCTGCACGGGCAGGTGCAGGGTTTCGCGCAGGGTTTCCTTGATGGCGGCGAAAACCAATGGCGGGCCTTCCGCCAGCAGGGCCGCAACTGCGCGAGCCCGGGCCATCAGGTCGGCGGCGGGCACGATTTCATTGATGATGCCCCAGTGTTTGGCTTCGGCGGCCGTAATTCGCCTGCCGGTGAAGAGCATTTCGGTTGCCACATGATAGGGGATGCGGCGCGGCAGCTTGATGGTGGCGGCATCGGCCAGGGTGCCGGAATTGATCTCCGGAAGTGCGAATGTCGCGTGCTCGGCCGCGATGATGATGTCCGCCGAGATCATGATTTCAAAACCGCCGCCAAAGGCCAGGCCGTTCACGGCGGCGATCACCGGCTTGTTGAGGCCCGGCAATTCCTGCAGGCCGCCAAAACCGCCTACGCCATAGTCGGCATCGGGCGCTTCGCCTTCGGCGGCGGCCTTGAGATCCCATCCCGGGCAGAAGAATTTGTCGCCGGCCGCGGTGAGGATGGCCACGCGCAATTCCGGATCATCCCTGAATTTGGCGAAGACATCGCCCATGATGCGGCTGGTTGCGGCATCGATGGCGTTGGCCTTGGGGCGGTTGATGGTGACTTCAAGCACGGCGCCATGGCGTTCGGTGATGATGGGTGAGGTCATGTCAGTCTCTCCGCATACGGATGAGGGCATCAACGGCAACAGCGCCATTGGGCAGAACGAGCAGGGGGTTTACATCGAGCTCTTCGATTGTGGTGCGGTGGGCCTTGGCAAAATCCGCCACGGCGAGGACTGCGGCGATGACGGCCTGCTGGTCACCTGACTTGCCGCGGAAGCCTTCCACCAGTTTCCACACTTTCAATGATTTCAGGGCGCGGGTGATTTCCTCGCGCGAGGTTGGCAGCAGCAGCGTGACGCTGTCCTTCAGGAGTTCGGTGAGAATGCCTCCGGCGCCGATCACAAGGGCCAGGCCAAATTGCGGATCGTTCTTGAGGCCGATGATGAGTTCGGCAACGGCCCCTGTCACCATGCGCTCGACCAGAACATCAGGCGCCAGCTTTGCCATTTTCCGGGCAACGGCTTCGGCTTCTTCAACGGTTTTGATGTTTAGCGCCACGCCGCCCGCCTCGGTTTTATGAGCAATGGCCGAGGATGACGTCTTGATGGTGACGGGGAAGCCAAGCTGCTTGGCGACACTTGCGGCCTCGGCTGTTTTGCAAACGCGTCCCTCGGGCACGGGGAGGCCGAAGCTATTCAGAAGAATCTTGGCATCATGCTCGCTCAACATGATTTCGCCTTTGCCGGTTACGGCTGGTGCTGCCAGGGCTGGCAGCGCTTCGTTGCGGGCCCAGTTCTTGCCGATGAATGCGGCGGCTTCAAAAGCAGCCAGCGTGTCATCAAGGCCCATCATGGGGGCAACGCCCTTGCTCGCCAGATCGGTGGCAACCTCGGGGAGCATGCATTCGGGAAGCGAGGCAGTGACAACGGCGCGCGCGCCGGCGATTTTGGAAGCTTTGGCAAGGGCCTTCGCCGCAACAACCCAGGCGGCGGCATTGCTTCCCGCATGGGTCGGCGCATCCAGGATCAGCACGCCGGCATCAAAGCCACCCCGCAGCACGGCTGAATAGGTTGCCGTCAAATTGTCGAACTGGTCCCAGATGAAGGTGTGATAGTCGAGCGGATTGTCGATTGAGACATATTCATTGAGGGTGGCTTTCACTTCTGCCTTTGTTTTCGGGTCAAAGGGCGGGAAGCTCACTTTCCGCTCCAGCGCCATATCGGCAATAAGCGCCGCTTCGCCCCCCGAGCAGCTCATGGACACAATGCGGCTGTCCTGCAAGGGTCCGCCGTGGTGAAGAAACTTCAGGGTTTCCACAAAGGACGTCACCGACTTCATGCGGGCGATGCCGTAACGCTCGAACAGCGCATCATAGAGGGTGTCGGCACCGGCAAGCGAAGACGTGTGGCTCATGGCCACTTTCGCCCCTTGCTCCGAGCGGCCGGTTTTGAGCGCGATCACCGGCTTTTTGAGCTTGCGCGCGACCTCGGCGGCACGGGCGAAGGCTGCCACATCAGTCAGGCCTTCAATGTGGAGGCCGATGGCGGTGATGCGTTTGTCGTGGGCGAGTTCTTCAAGCAATTGCGCCATGTCAATGTCGGCCTGGTTGCCGATGGCAAAGATGCAGGCGAGCGGCAGGGCGCGGCGGGTGAAGGTAAAGTTGCAGGCGATGTTGCCCGACTGGGTTATGATGGCAACGCCCTTGTCGATGATTTCCATCCCATGCTCGTCGGGCCATGGGGCGACACGGGCGAGGCAGTTCACGAAGCCGTAGCAATTTGGCCCCATGAGCGGCATGCCGTCCGCTGCCGCGAGCAGTTCCTTCTGGAGATGGACATCGCCTGTTTCAGCGAATCCGCTGGCGTAGATCACGGCTCCGCCACAACCTTTTTTCCGCAGTTCACGGACGATCTCGATGGTGGGTTCGCGTTTGATGGCAACGAAGGCGGCATCGGGCGCGCCGTCAATATCGGCAATCGATCTGACGCAGGCAATGCCGCCGAGGCTTTCTCGCTTGGGGTGAACCGCCCAGATTTTTCCGGCAAAGCCCAGTTCCCGGGTACGGCGGATCGCAACTTCGCATTCATTGCCGCCAACGAAGACGATGGACTTGGGGTTGAGCAGGGGCGTGAGGCTACGCGTCAAGATCAGCCACCCAGAGGGCGCAGCAGGGCGCGGGAAATGATATGGCGCTGGATTTCGGAGGTGCCTTCCCAGATACGCTCGACCCTTGCGTCACGCCAGATGCGCTCCAGGGGGAGATCGGACATCAGACCCATTCCGCCGTGAATTTGTATGGCTTCGTCGGCGATGAAGGCCAGGACTTCGGTGGCCTTCAGCTTGGCCATGGCCATGTCCATGTCGGTCACGGTTTTCTGATCGAATTTCCAGGCGGCCTCAAGGGTGAGCAATTCCGCGGCTTTCAATTCCATCGCCATGTCGGCGAGCTTGAAGGATACGCCCTGGAACTTGCCGATCTGCTGGCCGAACTGGTGACGGTCCACGGCATATTGCTTGGCGAGTTCCATGGCGCGTTCGGCACGGCCCAGGCATGTGGAGGCCACTTGCAGGCGGGTGGCGCCAAGCCATTCATTGGCGACGTCGAAGCCCTTGTGCAGTTCGCCGAGTATCTGCGACTTGTGCAGGCGGCAATCGTTGAATTCCAGAATGCAGTTGTTGTAGCCGCGGTGCGAGACGTTCTTGTAGCCGTCACGCACGGTGAAGCCCTTGGTGCCCTTGTCCACAAGGAAGGCGGTGATGAGCTTCTTTTTACCGCGCGGGGTATCCTCTTCGCCGGTTGCGGCAAACAGGATGGTGAAGGTGGCCTCGTCGGCATGGCTGATGAAATGCTTGGTGCCGTTGACGATGAAATCATCGCCATCCTGTTTGGCAAAACATTTCATGCCGCGCACGTCGGATCCTACACCGGGTTCGGTCATGGCGAGGCAATCCACCATTTTTCCCTGAACCGCGGGGAAGAGATATTTTTCGCGCTGCTCGCCGACACAGGCCATGAGAATGTTGGAGGGCCGGGCGACGCAATTCCAATGGAGCGCGTAATTGGCGCGGCCCAGTTCCTTTTCATAGAGAACCCAGGTCAGCGTATCGAGGCCGGCGCCGCCTGCTTCGGCCGGCATGTTGGCGGCGTAGAGACCGGCGGCAATCGCCTTGGCTTTGATCTCTTCGCGCAGCTCGGGGCGAAGCACGCCGGTATTCTCGATCTCGACTTCATGGGGATAGAGTTCGTTGACGACGAAATCGCGCGTCGTCTTGATGATCATGTCCTGTTCTTCGGAGAGCTTGAAATCCATGGGGTTACCTGATGTGCATGGTTTCAAGGTGGCCATCGACGGCAATATCCTGGCCGTTGACCATCTTGGCGGCGGGGCTGGCGAGGAACAGGCACATGTCGGCAATCTCTTCGGGCTCAACAAAGCGCGGAATGGATTGGGACCAGGTCATTTCCTTGGCGACCACGTCAAAAGCAACGCCGCGGATATCGGCTTCGCCCTGAATGACGCGGTTGATGCGGTCACCACGCACGGCACCGGGACAGATGGCATTGCAGCGCACGTTATGGGGTCCGAGTTCAATGGCTAATGATTTGGTGAGGCCGATCACGGCCCACTTGGCGGCCGCATAGGGGGTGCGGTTGCCGAAGCCATACTGGCCGGCGGTTGAGGAAAGATTGATGATGTTTCCCGACCCTTGCGCCTTCATCACAGGAGCGGCACGGCGGGCGCAGAGGAAATGCGAGTCGAGGCAGATTGCGAGGCATTCTTTCCAGTCCGCAAATTCCACATCGTCAATGGGGGCTGTTGGGCCCTTAATGCCAGCATTGTTCACCAGCACGTCCAGCCCGCCCAAATCTTCCAAGGCTTCATCGAACCAGGCGTCGACCTCAGCCTCATTGGCCACATTGACATGGGTTGCGGCGATCTCCGGGAATTCCTCGCGGAAGGCGGCGAGCGCCTGCTCATTGACATCGCAGATATGGACTTTGGCGCCCTCATCATAAAAGGCCTTGGCAACGGCGCGGCCAATTCCTGCGGCGGCGGCGGTGATCATGACGCGCTGTGACATTCCTATTTCCTTTTTACCTTCATGACGCTGCCCATTTCCTTGGGCTTCTTCAGCTTCTTATGGGCTTTCCCAACGGCAGACAGAGCATCGTACAGGTCGCTGCGCATGGGGACAACTTTTCCGGCCTTCTGGTTGACATGCAATTGCATGATCTCATTGGTGGCGACCAGTTCCTTGGTCTTGCCGTGGTACATGCGGTGGAACAAGTGCATGCGCTTTTCATCGCAACCCAGCACCTGGGTTTCAATGGAGAAAGCCTCGCCGAGTTTCATTTCCTTGTAGTAGTTAATATGGGTTTCGGCGGTGAAAAAGGTGTTGCCAGTGGCCCGGTAGGCTTCATCGTCCCCGATGTAGCGGAAGAAGGCATCGAGGCCATCGCCGAAAGCGATGAGATAGGCGGCATCGGTCATGTGGCCGTTGTAATCGAGCCAGGCGGAGAGGACTTCACCCTTGTGGAGCTTCACCGGGCCATCGAGCTTGTCGGATTTCTTCCACTGCCTGGCCTTGGTGCCCTGCTTGGTTTCATCACGCGCCAGAACCAGTCCGGCGCCAACCTTGTGGTGCTTGAACAGGCGCATCATGTCGACCAGCACGTCATTGCGCTTGGCTTCGATCTGCGCCACGGTCTGGCCGGCGCTTTGGGCTTCGCAGCCTTCAATCAGGTTTTTTTCGAGCGTGTCATTCCACTTGGGGAATTTCAGATCGGTCCACGGCAATTCGAGCGTGGGGTCGAACTGCGAAATGAAATGGCGCATGCCGCCGGGGCCGCCGGCCACATGATAGGTCAGGAAGGAGCCCATGAAGGCCCAGCGCATGCCGGCGGAGTACACGATGGAGTCGTCGATGTCGCCGGTGGTGCCGATGTCCTTGTTAAGGATGTGGAGGGCTTCGCGCCACAGGGCTTCCTGCAGGCGGTCGCAGATATAGCCTTCGATTTCCTTCTTCAGGCGCAGGACCTGCATGCCGATGGCTTCGAAATAGACGCCAGCGCGGTCCATGGCTTCGCTGGAAGTTTTGGCGCCGGGAACGGTTTCAACGAGGGGCAGGAGATAGACGGGGTTGAAGGGGTGGCCGATGATCACGCGCTCGGGGTGCTGGCATTGCGATTGCAGCACGGTGGGCAGGAAGCCGGAAGACGATGAGGAAATGATAACCTCGGGGCGAGCAATGGCATCGATATCGCGGAAGAGTTTCACCTTGAGGTCTTCGCGTTCAGGGGCAGCTTCATGAATGAAGTCAGCTTTAGAGGCC
>JBBQNU010000174.1:0-6096 GCA_038330285.1 Hyphomicrobiales bacterium
TCTCGCCCAATGTCATTCAGGGAAGCCTTGGAAAGGTGAAGCCCATGCCCGCCGCCAATGATGGAATTCCCCGCGCCATCTTGGTGCCGCTCATGGGCAAGATCGCAGCCGGTGTTCCGATCGCGGCCATTCAGGATCATACCAACAACATTTCCATCCCTCCTGAAATGCTGGGCGGCGGCGAACACTTCGCGCTCGAAGTCAAAGGCGACTCGATGATCGATGCCGGCATTTTTGATGGCGATACGGTGCTCATCCGCAAGGGCGACACGGCCAACAATGGTGAAATCATCGTGGCCCTCATTGACGATGAGGAAGCGACCCTGAAGCGCCTGCGCAAGAAGGGTGAATCCGTGGCCCTAGAAGCGGCAAACCCGGCCTATGAAACCCGCATTTTCGGGCCAGACCGGGTGCGGGTACAGGGTCGCCTCGTTGGGCTGTTAAGGAAATACTGACGGGGGCGTTTCGCCCTTCATTGGGCGCCGTCCATCGTCTAAGCTGGGTTTACAGACTGAACCGTTTCGGAAGGCGAGCCCCGTGAAAATTTATGGCGATACGATTTCTCCCTTTGTGCGCATGTGCCTTGTGGCCGCCCATGAATGCGGGCTTGCCGGCAAGTTGGAGCACGTCAAGGAGGCCGTAAAGCCCACTTTGGCAAACCCGAAGCTTACGGCGCTTTCGGCGCTTGGCAAAATCCCCATTCTCGAAACCGACCACAATCACCCGATCTATGATAGCCGTGTCATCATTGAGTACTTGGCCCATGTCGCAGGCAACAAGACTCTCATTCCTGATGAGGGCGTCAAGCGCTTCCGCATTCTCACCCTGCAGGCCCTGGGACAAGGTCTGGCCGATGTATGCGTGAGTTATCGCTACGAAACCGCCATGCGGCCGCAGGGGTTGCAATGGGCGGAATGGATGGCCCGCACCGAGCAACGCGTCAATGCCGCCATGGATGATATGGACAAAAACTGGCCGGCCGAACTCGCCGAGGTCACGGCAGGAAGCATCGCCGCAGCCGTTGCTCTCGCCTACATTGATTTCCGCCTTCCCATCTTCAAATGGCGCGACACGCGCCCTCACCTCAGCGCTTTTCATGAGAAATTCTCGGCGCGCGAAAGCATGGTGAAAACTGCCTTGGCGGCAAGCTAAATGGCGGATTACAAAGTCTTCGTGGCAGGCGCAGGCCCCGCTGGCATTGCCGCAGCGGCACTGTTTGCCAAGGAAGGGGTGGCAACCGCCCTTGTAGCCCCTGCAGCGGCTGAAGATCCCCGCACCGTTGCCCTCATGCAACCCTCCATCCAGCTCCTGCGCTATCTCGATATCTGGCCCGGAAACCTCGAAGCCCAAACATCTCCCTTGCGAAAGCTGAAGATTATTGACGATACGGGTTCGCTCATCGTCGCTCCAAATCTCGAGTTTGATTCAGAGGAATTGAACCTGGGAGCATTTGGCTGGAACATACCACTGGGCTTGCTCCTGCCCGCTCTCCGCAAGCGCGCCGAAGACCTCGGTGTAACCTTTATTGAAGCCACGGTAACCAGCGCCAGATCAAGCGGCGATGCCATTCATATCGCCTTGTCCAACACATCCGAAATTTCCGCCACGCTCTGCCTTGCCGCCGATGGTGCAAATTCTGCCATGCGGAAAGCCGCGGGCATTGCCACGGATACCTGGTCCTATGACCAAACCGCGATTGCCACGAGCTTCGCCCATACCATGGGCCACGACAATGTTTCGACAGAATATCACAAGTCCGCCGGCCCCTTCACCACAGTTCCACTGCCCGACAAACGTTCAAGCCTGGTCTGGATGGAACGACCGGCCCGCGCCGAAGCGCTCATCGCCATGAGTGAAGGTGAACTGGCAGCCGAAATCCAAATTGAAACGCATGGCGAACTGGGCCTCATTTCAAACCTTGGTCCCCGCAAATCATTCCCGATGAAGGGTCTCACTGCCCGCCAGTTTGCAAAAGATCGAGTGATCCTGATCGGCGAAGCCGCCCATGTTGTCCCGCCCATCGGTGCGCAAGGCCTCAACATGTCATTGCGCGATGCCGCTCTCGCCGCCGATCTCATTCTCGCAGGCAAGGATGCTGGAAGCGACAGGCTCATGGCTGAGTACAACGCCCTGCGCCGCGCCGAAGTTCTCCCGCGCCAGCAGCTCATTGATCTTATGAACAAATCCCTGCTCCTAGGATTACTCCCCCTTGAAGTGGCACGCGCCCTAAGCCTTTCCGCATTGCGCTATGTGGGGCCGCTGAAACACTTCATTATGGAGCGCGGATTGCTGCCAAAAAGCAATCTGCCATATGCCATGCGCGCATCTTAAGTGCCTCTTGCCATCGGGCAGGACTCTTGGCAATCAGGTGTCATGAGCGAGATGCCAACAGCCAAGTTTCAGATCGGCCAGATTGTAAAGCACCGGCTGTTCTCCTTCCGTGGCGTGATTTTTGATGTGGATCCGGTTTTCAGCAACACAGAAGAGTGGTGGAGCTCGATTCCCGAAGAATCACGGCCCCGCCGTGACCAGCCTTTCTACCATCTGCTCGCCGAAAATGATGACACGGAATACGTGGCCTATGTGTCAGAGCAAAACCTGCTTGTTGACGTGACAGGAACCCCCGTGCGCCATCCGCAGGTCAACGAATACTTCAAGGGCTTCGACGCAAAGAAGAACAGTTACCTGCTCCGCGAACACCGCGCGCATTAAAGCTGTTCCCATGTTGCAGCTTTCCCCCAACCGGCACGCCGTTACCTTTATCTTTATCACTGTCTTTCTCGACATGGTGGGCTTCGGCCTCATCATGCCGGTTCTGCCGCGGCTGATTGAAGATGTGAGCGGCACTGATCTCGCGGGCGCATCGCTGCTCGGGGGCTGGCTGTTTTTCGCCTATGGCGGAATGCAGTTTCTCTGCGGCCCCCTCCTCGGCAATCTCTCGGATGCCTATGGCCGCAGGCCTATCCTGCTGCTGTCGGTCTTTGGCCTAGGGGTCGATTACCTGCTCACGGCCTTCGCACCGAACATGGTTTGGCTGTTCATCGGCCGCATCTTTGCCGGCCTGTGCGGTGCCTCCTATACCACCGCCAACGCCTATTTGGCCGACATTACAAAACCGGACGACCGCGCCAAGGTCTTTGGCTACATGGGGGCCGCTTTTGGTCTGGGCTTTATCATCGGCCCGGCTATCGGCGGTATCCTTGGCGAATATGGGCCACGTGTGCCGTTCTTCGTCGCCGCAGGAGTCTCAATCCTGAACTTTGCCTATGGCTATTTTGTCCTGCCCGAAACCCTGGCGCCCGAATCGCGAAGGCCGTTTAGCTGGGCCCGCTCAAATCCGATCGGCGTGTTCAAGGTCTTTGCCACCTATAGGCAGGCGCTTCCGCTGTGCATCGTGATGGCCATGTATTTCTTCGCCACATCAGTCTACCCCGCGATCTGGGCGTTCTGGGGCATTGCCCGCTTCAACTGGAGTGAAATGACCATCGGCCTGACACTTTCCGTCTTTGGACTGATTACCGCCGTTGTGCAGGGTGGCTTGACCGGACCCGTGGTGAAGTGGCTCGGCGAAAGAAACACCGCCATTCTTGCCCTGGTCACGTCAGTCATCGCCGCGGCAGGCTATGGCCTCGCCACGGGCATGAGCATGATCTTAATTCTGTTCGTTATCCATGCCCCCGAAGGCTTCGCCCAACCGGCGTTGACAGCACTTATGTCGAGGGATGCACCCGCCGATGCCCAAGGTGAATTGCAGGGCGGCATAGCCAGCGCCCAAAACCTCGCCTTGCTTGCCGGCACAGTCATGTTCGCGCAGATCTTCGGCTATTTCCTCCAGGCAGGCTCACCGCTGCAGTCGCCCAACGTCGGCTACTTCATCTCAGCGGCGCTGTGCTTGGCAGCTCTTGTGATCTTTGTCCGCCTGCCCAGCCGCGCAACCGCCTGATCAAACGCCCTTGAAAATACAGCCTGCGGCAAGAACCACATAGGCAACTGCCATGATCCAGACCGATTCGAGCGGAATGAATGCAACGGATCCCATCGCTGCAAGTGCCGCAACCACGGCAATGACCAAGGAGATGACGAATACCAATACGGATGGTGCGCTAAATTTCATTTTCAATCTCCTCGTTGTTGATTCGCTGCGCAACTATACCGGAAATTGCACGCGTCTCGAAAAATAAGGAAGGTCGAAAAGCCCTACTCCACCGTCACGGATTTCGCCAGATTGCGCGGCTGGTCAACATCCGTCCCGATGAACACCGCCGCATGATAGGCCAGCAGTTGCACCGGAACCGCATAGAGCAACGGGCTGATGAAGGAATGTGCCTTGGGCACACGGATGCGGTGAAATGTATTGTGGGCGTTGCTTTCATCATCCGTAAGCAGCACAATTTTTCCGCCGCGCGCTGCCACTTCTTCCATGTTTGAAATGGTTTTGTCATAAAGGTCATCGCGCGGCGCAATCACGATCACCGGCATGTTCTCGTCAACGAGCGCAATCGGCCCATGCTTCAGCTCGCCAGCCGCATAGCCTTCCGCGTGAATGTAGGAAATTTCCTTGAGCTTCAACGCTCCTTCCATAGCAATGGGGTAGTTGATGCCGCGGCCTAGATAGAGCACATCCTTGGCATGGGCAATTTCCCGCGCCACGTCGGCAATGTGCTTTTCCTGCTTCAGGATTTCCGACATGTGGCGGGGCGCTTCAACCAGCGCCCCGACAAGTTCCTGTTCAAGGGCTTTTGAGAGATGCCCGCGCTGCTTCGCCGCGAGCAATGCAAGGCAGGCAAGGGCCGCAAGCTGGCAGGTGAAAGCCTTGGTTGAAGCCACGCCGATTTCTGGCCCCGCGTAAGTGCGAAGCGCCACGCTGGCTTCACGCGCAATCGTCGACTCTGGAACATTCACCAGGGCCAGGGTATGCTGCCCCTGCAACTTGCTGTAACGCAGCGAAGCCAGGGTATCCGCCGTCTCGCCCGACTGGGAAATCACGATGGACAGGCCATTGGGCGTCAGCGGGGCTTCGCGGTAGCGGAACTCGGACGCGATATCGACTTCCGTCGGCAATCGCGCGATCCGCTCAAACCAGTACTTCGCAACCAGTCCTCCGTAATACGCCGTGCCGCAAGCCGTGATCGTCAGGCGGTCGAGCGAAGCGAAATCAAACGGCAGCTTTTCTGGCACCTTCACCGTGCGGGTGGAGAAGTCCACATATTCCGCCAGCGTATGGCCAACCACCTCCGGCTGTTCCTCAATTTCCTTCGCCATGAAATGGCGGTGATTGCCCTTGTCCATCATCATGGACGAAGCCTGCGAGAAATTCATCGGCCGCGACACGGGCAGGTTTGCAGCATTGTAAATCTCAACCGAATTGCGGGTAAGAACCGCCCAGTCCCCGTCCTCCAGATAGGTCACCCGGTTGGTGAAAGGGGCAAGCGCTATGGCATCGGACCCCAGGTACATTTCCCCGTCGCCATGACCAACGGCCAAAGGGCTGCCCTTGCGCGCGCCAATCAGCAGATCGTTTTCGGACTTGAAGAGAATGGCAAAAGCAAACGCGCCTTGCAGCCGGGGCAACACCTGGCCTACGGCTTCCCGCGGCGATTTCCCCTTGGCACGTTCCGCCGCCAGAAGATGGGCCACGACTTCCGTATCGGTCTGGGTGAGGAACACCGCACCTGTGCCCGCCAGATCCTCTTTCAGTTCACGAAAATTTTCGATGATGCCATTGTGCACAATCACCACGTCACCCGCCGTGTGGGGATGCGCATTCGTCTCAGTTGCAGCGCCATGGGTGGCCCAGCGCGTGTGGCCAATGCCGGTGACGCCCATCATGGGAAACTCCCGCAAGCGCTCTTCCAGATTGCGCAGCTTGCCGGGCGCCCGGCGCCGTTCAATTCCTCCATTCTCAAGCGTTGCAATGCCGGCTGAATCATAGCCGTGGTATTCCAGCCGGCGCAGCGCCTCAACGATGCTCAACGCCACCGGTTGCTTCCCGAGAATGCCAACTATCCCACACATGCTAAACTCCTAAACCTTGGCCTTTGCGGCCTTGCGGCTTTCCTTCATTTTCCGGTAACGCGTCGCCCAGCCCTCTTTCAC
>JBBQNU010000175.1:0-6090 GCA_038330285.1 Hyphomicrobiales bacterium
CGCCCGGCCCTGCCTGGCTGCGGCTGAAACAAGCGCCGATGGCTTTCAAATCCTGCGGGCGCAAAAATATGTGGCCGAGCTTCTCGAGAACTCCGAGATCAAGACCCTAATCTGGCGGTTCAGCATTGAAGAGAAGGCAACCGTGCTTCGCGCCACACAGGGCAGCGAGCTCAAGGTGCGCATCATCAACGACCTGGACCGCGAAATCTGGTTTCACTGGTTCGGGGTGCGCGGCCCTTCCGACATGATGACCTTGAACATCCAGCCCGGCGGGGCGAATGCGGTGGATTGCGTTTTCACGCCGCCGGACGCCGGCACATTCTGGTTCGGGCCGCTCACCGATGCCTCGCGGCAGCGGGACATGGGGCTCTACGGATTGCTGATCGTGGAAGAACAGCAGGCCATTCCCGCCCTTACCGATATTCCCCTGATCATCGATGACTGGAAGATCGCGGACGACGGAAAAATCGACGAGAGCTTTGGCGATCTTCAGGCCGCGGTGGGCGCGGGTCGGCTGGGCAACTGGTTCACGGTGAATGGCGCTTACCTGCCGCATCTCAAGCTGCCCGCCAACCGGCCCTGCCGCTTGCGCGCACTCAACGCCTCGAACAGCCGGGCCATGGGCCTGCAGTTCAAGGGGGCTGACCCGCTGGTTGTGGCACTGGATGGACAACCCATTGCGCCGCGCCAGGGGGGAATGCTGGGGCTTGTGCTGCAACCGGGCCAGCGCATTGATCTTGTCTTGGATGCGGGCGGCGTCGACGCGGTTATGGCGCTTGATATTTCCGGCGACATTGTGGAGGTCTGCTATCTTGAGCGGGTGAGCGGCTCTGGCGATGCGGCGCTGGAGGACAATTTTGCCCTGCCGATGAATCCCATCACGGTAAATGTGGATGTGGCCAAGGCAAGGACCATTCCCGTTGTCATTGCCGGCGGGGCCAAGGGCGGATTGAAGTCGGCGACATTCAAGAATGAGGTGCTGGATTTACGTGGCCTGCTTGAGCGGGGCATGGCCTGGGCCGTCAACGGGGTTGCCGGACCCGGCGGCGAGGTGATCGGAAAATTGGCGAAAGGCGAGAGCATCATCCTCGACATTGACAACGACACGCAGTTTGACCAGCCGCTGCATATCCATGGCCATGTGTGGCAGGTGATTGAGCAGGGGGGCGCGGTTCAGGAAGGCCAGCCCTGGCGCGACACCACGGTGGTTCCCGCCATGCAGCGGCAAAAGCTGGCTTTTGTGGCGGATAATCCCGGAATTTGGGTGCTGCAAAGCCTGATGGCGGAGCGGGTGGATTCAGGCCTGATTGCCTCATTTGCCACAGAGTAGCCCAGGATTGTCACAGCTTAACCGATAATTAACCACATTCTCTGCCTACTAAGTTCCATCTGAGAGGGTGGATGTCATGTCTGATGGACTTTTGGGACTGATTGCCGGTTTTTTGGTTTGTGGAACTGTCATGGGCGTTTTCATGCTGTGGCAAACGCGCAAGACGATCCGTGATACCTACGGCCCCTTACTCTGAATTTGCCTTGATTTAGCCCTTCCACTGGCTTACCCCCACGGCAGCATTTATGGAGCTGGTGGCTGTGAGCGATGAATCCCTATTCCGCGAGGTGGATGAAGAAGTCCGCCAGGAACAATACAAAAAGCTCTGGGATAAATTCGGCAATTATTTCGTGGGCTTGTGCGTTCTCATCGTGGCGGCGGTGGCGGGCGTCAAAGGCTATGAGCATTTCCAGGTCAAGCAATCGGAAGCGGCGGCGGTGGTCTATTTTGACGGCGTCAAGCGGGCTTCTGACGGGAAATTCGACGATGCCCTGAAGGCCCTGGCGGCCGTTGACCATCCGGGCTTCAAGCAGCTTGGACTTCTGCAAGAGGCCAGCATTCTGGCGGAACAGGGCAAGACGAAAGAGGCCGTGGCGGCCTATGACGCGCTTTCCGCCGATGCTTCGGTAAATCAGAGCCTGCGGGACGTGGCGCGCATTCGCGCCGGTTACCTTCTTGTGGACAGCCTGAAGCCCGACGAGCTGATTTCGCGGCTCGGCAGTTTTGACCGGGATGGTGAGGTCTGGCGCCATGCGGCGCGGGAAATTTTCGGGCTGGCGGCCTACCGCACCGGAGATTATTCCATGGCTGACCGTTACATGAATGCAAATTTTGCCGATCCCGAGACACCGCAGGACATGCGCCAGCGGGCCCAGGTGATGATCCAACTCCTTACGCCGTTGCTGCAGAAGTAATTGCCCATGAAAAAACTCCCGACACTTCTGCTGGCGGCCCTGCTTGCAACATCCTTGATGGGGTGCAGCACGGTGAAGAAATTCACCGGCCAGCGCGATGACAGCGTTCTCCCGGGCAGCCGCGAGGAAATCCTGACGCCAGACCAGCAGACCGCACAAAATCCGGATGTGATGGGCAAGAAAACCGCGCCATGCAGCCCTGATGACGCAAGTTGCGCTACGCCACCACCGAGCGATCAGGACACTGCCGACATTGATCAAGAATCCAGTACGGCGCAATGACGTTTACGGTCGCTATTCTCGGACGCCCCAATGTGGGGAAGTCGACGCTATTCAACCGTCTGGTTGGGCGCAAGGTTGCGCTTGTCGATGACCAGCCGGGAGTTACGCGTGACCGCCGCGAAGGACTTGCACAAATCGGTGATCTGACTTTCCGCGTATTTGACACGGCGGGGCTTGATGATGCCAAGAAGGAAACGCTGGAGGCGCGGATGAGCGCGCAAGCCGAGATGGCGGTTGAAGAAGCCGATCTCGTGTTCTTTGTCATCGACGCGCGGGCAGGCATTACGCCGATTGACCGGAAGTTCGCGGAGAAAATCCGGAAGTTCGGCAAGCCGGTGCGCGTTGTCGCCAACAAGGCCGAGGCGCGCATGGCGGAGGCCGGTGTATTGGAATCCTATTCCCTGGGCTTTGGCGAACCGCTTGCCGTTTCCGCCGAACATGGTGAAGGCATGGAAAGCCTTTATGATGTCATTGCACCGCTGGCGCCCAAGACCGAAGAAATTTCAGAAGAGGACGCGGAAGCAGCAGAGCTGACGCGGCCTTTGCGGCTCGCGATTATCGGCCAGCCCAATGCGGGCAAATCCACGCTGGTGAACACCATGCTTGGCGAGGAACGGATGCTGACCGGGCCTGAAGCCGGTATCACGCGCGATGCCATTTCCACCGATTGGTCATGGGCGGGCCGCGAGATAAAACTGTGGGATACGGCGGGGATCAGGCGCAAGTCGCGGGTCACCGGCAAGATCGAAAAGCTGGCGGTTTCCGATGCGCTGCGCGCTATCCGCTTTGCAGATTGCGTTGTCGTGCTCATCGACGCCTCGATGGAGATCGAGCGCCAGGACCTGGCGCTGTCTGATCTCGTGGCAACGGAGGGCCGCGCCGTTGTCCTGGCGCTCAGCAAATGGGATCTGGTCGAGGACAAGCAAAAGGTTCTGGCTGAAGTTCACAGCCAGCTTGAGGATGTATTGCCGGAAATCCGCGGCGTTCCCGTGGTTACAATTTCAGCAAAGCAGGAACGCGGCGTTGATAAGATGATGAAGGCGGTGTTCGAGGCGGTTGACCGATGGAGTGCGCGCATCACCACATCGCAACTCAACCGCTGGCTGGAATCCGCCATTTCGAAAAACCCGCCGCCCGCACCTTCGGGGCGGCGCATCAAGATACGCTATGCGACGCAGGCGAGCTCGCGGCCGCCCACCTTTGCGGTGTTTGGAAACCAGATGGCGAAAATGCCGGAAAGCTACAAGCGCTACCTGATGAACACGCTGCGCAAGGATTTTGACCTGGCGGGGGTTCCCATCCGCTTCAGCCTGCGCGGCGGCAAGAATCCTTTCGACAAGGACAAGTGATGCCCGCTCTCAGTGCTGGACTGAGACGTTTCCGATCAGGTCATAGCTCGCTTCGACAAGATCACCGATGCTGGTTTCGAAAACCGCGGTGATGACGCCGGTTGTCACCACATCATCACCGCGCAGGAACAATCCCTTTGCCACGAGATCATTTGCGAGCCAGGTGAGAGCCAGTTCGGGCCCGCCCAGGGCATTGGCTCCAAGACCTTCATATTTTTTCTCGCCATTGATGAAAATGCGGTTGGTGATTTTCGCATAGTCGGCCCGTTTGAGCGGCTTGACGCCGGGACCCAATACCAGCGCGTGGCTGAGGCCGCCATCGGCCACGTACCATTCGACAACATCATTGAAGCCTTTGGGCAAGCGCGGGTTGACGATTTCGATGGAGGGATGAACCGTTGCCACGGCGTCGAGGACTTCTTCCACAGACCAGGGCCTGTTACGCGCGGGCAAATCGCGGGCCAGGGTGAAGGCGATTTCCGGTTCAGTGGTGCGGCTGTTGCTGGGTAGTGTGGCGACATGGCTGCCTGCGGGAAACAACCGTTCCTTATAGACTGGCCCGGGAAACGGTCCGTCGGTGTGCAAGGCTTTTTGGGCCTTCTCGCTGGTGCAGCCGATTTTCCAGCCGGCGTGAATCCAGCCAATTGATGTGCGGACCGCCGATTGAATGGCGAAGGCTTCCGCCATGCTTGACGGTGTGGGGCCAGGATAAGATGCAAGCTTCTCGCCGGAGAGGCGCGCCTCGCGCAGGGCGTTGATGATGGCGGTTTGGCTCATGCAACGAACTTGAACAGGCCAGAGGGAGCGTATTTGTAAACCGCGCCGGTGTCAGTGAAACTAGGCAGGCACAAGGGAATGATCTGGGCTGCAACTTCTTCGGCGGAGGGCAGGGTTTCCGGATCTTCGCCCGGCATGGCCTGGGCCCGCATTTTCGTGCGGGTGGCGCCGGGGCTGAAACAGTTGGCGCGAATGGCGGACTGTTCGTTCTCCGTGGCGTAGGTTCTCACCATGGCCTCTAGGGCGGCTTTCGAGATGGAATAGCTCCCCCAATAGGCCCAGCATTTCTGCGCAAGGCCCGAGGTGACGAACACCGCGCGGCCCGCATCGGAGGCGCGGAGCAGGGGGTCCAGCGAACGGAGCAGGCGAAAGTTGGCGGTGACGTTGACGGCCATCACATCATCGAAAACTTTTGGATCGAGATGGGGAAGCGGCGTGAGCTTGCCGAGGATGCCGGCGTTTCCGATCAGGATATCGAGTTTTTTCCAGCGTTCGAAGATGGCGGCACCGAGACGGTCAATCGCCGCATAGTCCTTGATGTCGGCGGGTACAAGCGTGGCCGAGCCGCCAAGAGCCTTTATCTCGTCGTCAAGCTCTTCAAGGCCTCCCTGGGTGCGGGCCATGGCGATGATGTGCGCGCCGTCGTTCGCCAACGCCAGGGCAATGGCACGGCCAAGTCCGCGTGAGGCCCCGGTGACGACGGCCAAGCGGTTTTCAAGCTGCTTTGCCATGGGATCAGCCGGTTTCGGCGAGAAGCGAGAGTTGCTGCTTGGCGGATTCCCCGATGATGTCGGTGAGATGGGTGGGATAATCGCCGGTGAAGCAATGATCGGTGAATTGCGGGCGGTGATTGTCGCGGCCGGCAAAGCCGGTTGACCGGTAAACGCCTTCTATCGAGATGAATGACAGCGACGTGACGCCGATGAACTGGCGCATTTCTTCCAGCGTATGGGTGGCGGCGAGAAGCGATTTTTCTTCCGGCGTGTCGATGCCGTAGAAATCGGGGAACTTGATCGGCGGGCTGGAGATGCGCATGTGGACTTCGCGGGCGCCCGCCTCATACATCATGCGCACGATCTTGACCGAAGTGGTGCCGCGCACGATGGAATCATCGAGCAGCACCACGCGCTTGCCGGCAACAACGGCGCGGTTGGCATTGTGCTTGAGCTTCACGCCAAGCGAACGGATGGTCTGGGTGGGCTCAATGAAGGTGCGGCCCACGTAATGATTGCGGATGATGCCGAGCTCGAAGGGAATGCCGGTCTGCTGGGCATAGCCCAAGGCAGCGGGTACGCCGGAGTCAGGAATGGGAACGACGACATCGGCATCAACCGGGGATTCAATGGCGAGCTGCTTGCCGAGTTCCTTGCGCACCTCATAGACCGAGCGGCCACCAAGAATTGAATCGGGCCGGGAGAAATAGATGTACTCAAAGATG
>JBBQNU010000176.1:0-5962 GCA_038330285.1 Hyphomicrobiales bacterium
CACGCTTACTGGAATCTTGCTGGCAAGGGGTCGGGTCTCGGCCAGGAAGCGGAAATGCCCGCCGATCATTATTTGCCGTTGCATGGACCCAAACTTCCCACGGGCGAAATCAGGGACGTGACGGGTACGGAATTTGATTTCCGAAGCTTGCGCAAAGTGGGGCAGGCCTATGACACTTGTTTTTGCCTGAACGGTGAGCGCGGGCAATTGCGTAAAGGACTCACGTTGCGTGATCCGGATTCGGGCCGGGTAATGGAGGTCTATACAACAGAGTGCGCCATCCAATTTTATACGGCTGATCATTTCGGGCCCAAGCTGCCCGGCAAATATGGACCGCTGGTGCAGCATGGATCCATAGCGATCGAACCGCAGAATTATCCCGATGCGCCGAACCACGCGAATTTTCCGTCATCGGTTCTGCGCCCCGGCGAGGTTTATCGCCACCGTGTGGAATGGCGGTTTTCCAAATAATTTCCTCATGCTGAGGTGCTCACGCAACGCGTGAGCCTCGAAGCACCGCGATGCATGGCCACCGACCCTTCGAGGCTCTGCTTCGCAGAGCACCTCAGCGTGAGGAAGAACTTGGGCTCAAAGAAAATTATAAGGGTCCACATCAATCCCGAGATCGATGGAGCCCTTTGGCTTTATGTCTTTCAGCCACTCGCGCAGGAAAGCCTGGATATTCACCTCGCGTGGGGCTTTCACCAGGAAGCGCCAGCGGAAACGTCCGCGCACGATGTGGATGGGGGCGGTTGCCGGTCCCAGTATCGTCACACCTTCACCGGTTGGTGCGGCCCTTGCCACAAGCCTGACAAAGCGTTCCGATTCCGCCGCGTCGCTTCCGGCGATGATGACGGCAGCAAGCCTACCATAGGGCGGCAACCCGGCATTTTTGCGGATGAGTTTTTCCTGGGCGAGATAGCCTTCACGGTCGGCCTTCTTCAGGGCCTGCATGAGAGGGTGTTCGGGCATATGGGTTTGGACCAGGGCATGGCCCGGCTTTTCGCCGCGTCCGGCGCGGCCTGCGACTTGCGCCATGAGGGCCCAGGTGCGTTCACCGGCGCGGGGGTCGGATGATTCCAGGGCCAGGTCCGCATCGACGACGCCGACAAAGGTGAGAAACGGAAAGTGGTGGCCCTTGGCTACGAGCTGGGTGCCGATCACCAAATTGTATTCGCCCCTGGCCACATCGCGGATGACATCGCGCAGGAACACGCCGCGGGCCAGATCGCTGGAGAGAATGGCAAGACGCGCATCGGGAAAGCGCTGTGCGGCTTCTTCGGCGAGGCGCTCGATGCCGGGGCCGCAGGGCACGAGCTTGCCTTCGACGCCGCATTGCGGGCAGGCCTTGGGCGTGGGTTCATGATGGCCGCAGTGGTGGCACATGAGCTGACGGCGGAAGCGGTGCTCCACGAGGGACGCGGCGCAGTTAGGGCAATCCATGCGGTGGCCGCAGGCGCGGCAGACGGTGACGGGGGCATAGCCGCGGCGGTTGAGAAAGAGCAGGGCCTGGTCGCCCGCCGCCAATGTGGCGGTGATGTTTTCAATGAGTGGCGCTGACAGCCAGGCGCCGGTTTCAAGCCGGGTCTTGCGCATGTCAACGAGATCAATTTCAGGGAGTTCGAGGCGGCCGTGCCTGTCATTCAGCTTCACATGGCCATAGCGGCCACGATCCGCATTGACGATGGACTCAAGCGAAGGCGTGGCAGACGAGAGAATGACCGGAAATTTTCCGATAGAGCCATAGAGCACGGCCATGTCGCGGGCGTGGTAGGTGACGCCATCATCCTGCTTGTAGGCGCTTTCATGTTCTTCATCGACGACGATGAGGCCCAGTTTTTTCCATGGCAGGAAAAGAGCGGAGCGGGCGCCGACGACAATTTTTGCTTCACCGCTGGCAACACCACGCCAGACGCGTTCGCGTTCGCGGGGCCGCAGGTCGGAATGCCATTGGGCGGGTTCGCAGGCAAAGCGGGTTTCGACGCGGGTGATGAATCCGGCCGTCAACGCAATTTCGGGCAGCAGCAAGAGAACCTGCCCGCCGGCGGCGAGGGCTGCTGCCATGGCTTCGAAATAAACCTCTGTTTTGCCGGAACCGGTGACACCATCAAAGAGCATGACCCTGGCGCTGCGCGAGGTGACGACGGCGCGAAGTTGCTGGGCGGCGAGTTGCTGCTGCTTGGAAAGCGTGAGGCCGCCGGCATTCAGGTCAGGCGGCGGGAAGGCCTTATGAACGGGAAGGGCAACGACTTCCAGCGCGCCTTCCTTGGCCATGGATTTTACAACGGAGGTTCCGACGCCCGCGGCCTTGGCCAGTTCCGACAGGCGCATGGCAAAGCCTTCGCTGGCAACTTCCAGAACCCTCTGGCGCTGCGGCGTCATGCGGCGGATTGGGTGACCGGTGCTGCGATAGGCGAGCTGCCCCTTTGCTTCCTCAAAGGCCCCGGGACAGCGCAGTACCATGCGCAGCACATTGCCTTTGGGCTCGACGTAATAGTCCGCCAGCCAATCCACAAATTTGCGGTGGGTTTCGGCCATGGCGGGCATGTCGAACCGGCCGATGACATCGCGAAGTTTGGTGACCTCGGGTGCCTGGGCTTTCAGGGCCCAGACGACGCCAATAAGGGTGCGGGGGCCAAGGGGCACGGCGACATAGCAGCCTTCCTCCAGCACCAGTCCAGCGGGAATCCGGTAGGAATAGGGACCTTCCAGGGCCAGCGGCAAAAGCACATCGGCAATGGGGCGGGAATCGGAATTCATGGCTCTGGAATAGTCTTGGACGGGAAGGCCTGCCAGTCTTATATCACGCATGCCATGAAGCATACGACCGTCCAGCCGACACAGGTTCATGCCCGCGAGATCGTTTACTGGGAGCCCATCCAGCTCGCCCAGCGCTTGCGGGGGCAGGCTTTTCTCACCCTGTTTGAAAGCACCATGCGGCAGGAAAAGCTGGGGCGCTATTCGTTTCTGGCGTGTAATCCGGCGTCCACCCTGAAGGTCGAAAATGGCCGGACCTTGCTGGATGGTGTTGTGCAAGACGAGGCACCGCTTGCCGTGTTGGATAAAATACTCAGCCGAAACCGCCTGCCGAAACTGGCGGGGCTGCCGCCGTTCCAGGGGGGACTTGCGGGTTATATCGGCTATGATTTTGGCCGCAGTCTTGAGCCCCATACACGCCTGCCGGAATTTCCCGCGCTGTGCCCGGAGCTCATGCTGCATGTCTATGATGTGGGCATTGCCTTTGACCATCTGCAGGAGCGGGCCTGGATCATTTCCACGACGGGTGAGCGGCCTGCCGATGAGCTTGAAGACTTGCTGAAGCGCAAGGCGCAGGGGCTGGGGTCATCAGTCATCGAAAACTGGTCCTCCAATTTCACCCGCGCGTCTTATGAAGCTGCTGTAGCACGGACAATTGAGTATATTTTGGCGGGAGATATTTTTCAGGCCAATATTTCGCAATGCTTCAGCGCGGCAATTCCTGAGGGCTTTGATGCCCTGGCGTTTTACAAACGATTGCGCTCCTTGAACCCCGCAACCTTCTCGGCCTATCTGGATTATGGCGATGTGCAGATTGCGTCGAGCTCGCCGGAGCGGCTGCTGAGTTTTGACGGGACGACGGTCGAGGCGCGGCCGATCAAGGGCACGCGACGGCGCGATCCCAATCCGGCCCTGGATGCGGCGCTTGTGGCTGAATTGGCGTCGAGCCGGAAGGACCGGGCTGAGAATGTGATGATCGTTGATCTCTTGCGCAATGACCTGAGCCGCGTGTGCGCGCCGGGCAGCGTGCGGGTGCCGGTGCTGTGCGGGCTGGAGAGCTACGCCTCGGTGCATCACCTGACGTCCGTTGTCACCGGCGAACTGAAGCCGGACAAAACGGTTCACGATCTGATTGCGGCGATTTTCCCCGGAGGATCGATTACGGGAGCGCCAAAAATCCGCGCCATGGAAGTGATTGCGGAAATTGAGGGGCAGGGGCGCGGGGTTTATTGCGGCTCCATTGGCTATTTCGGTTTCAACGGGCAGGTCGATTTGAACATTGCCATCCGCACCGCAATGTTTTCGCAAGGCGCGGCACGGTTCCAGGGCGGCGGCGGCATCACGGCGCGTTCGGAGCCGGCGGCGGAATACGAAGAAACGCTCACCAAGATCAGCCGCATCATGGAGGCCTTCGCACCATGATCCTGATTGTCGATAACTACGACAGCTTTGTTTACAACATCGCGCGCTATTTCGAGGAACTTGGCCAGCAAGTTGTGGTGAAGCGCAATGACGCGATTGATGAGGCGGACCTCAAGGCCAAGGCGATTGTGATTTCTCCCGGGCCGTGCACACCGCATGAGGCGGGAGAGTCGCTCGACATTGTGCGGGAATTTTCCGGCCGTCTGCCCATTCTCGGCGTCTGCCTGGGACACCAGTGCATCGGTGAAGCCTTTGGCGGCAGAGTCAGCCGCGCCAAACGCCCGATGCATGGGGATTCATCGGAGATCATTCACGATGGGACAGGCATATTCAGAGGCCTGCCCAACCGCTTCAATGCGGGACGCTATCATTCGCTGATCGTCGAAACGGATTCGGAAAACCCCGATATTGAAATCACGGCGCGCAGTGATGATGGCGAGATCATGGGGTTAAAACATAGGCAACACCCAACCTTCGGGGTGCAATTCCATCCGGAATCCATCCTTACGGAACATGGCTATGCCATGTTGCGGAACTTTCTGGAGGCGGTGCATTGAGCGCTGTCTGGTTCAATGGGGCGTTTGTTGCGGGAACCCTGCCGCTTGATGCCCATGACCGCGGGTTTTTGCTGGGCGACGGCGTTTTTGAAACGGTGGCGGTGATCAACCGCAAGCCGCTTTGGCTTGACGAACATGTGCAGCGCATGGCTCATGCGGCGGCGGAGCTGGGCATAGCCTTTAATGCGGAAGGCACTTTCACCGCACTGACTGGAGTTCTCAAAAAAAGCAATGCGCTGTGCGAGGTTCTCCGCATAACCCTGAGTCGGGACAGCACTTCGCGCGGGTTGGCTGGTGATGGCGCGTCACCCAGCCTGCTCATCACGCTTGATGACTTTGCCGCGAAGAATTTGTTTCAGTCTTGCCGCCTGAAGGTCTCGCAGGTGCGGCGCAACGAGTTTGCACCGTCATCGCGGCTGAAGACGCTGTCCTATATCGATGGCATTGCGGCGGCGCGGGAAGTGGCGGCAGATGCGGATGACGCCTTGATGCTCAACACATCGGGTCATGTGGCCTCCGCCACGGTTGCCAATATTTTTATGTTACATGGCGATGAACTGATTACCCCTTCCCTCGACCAGGGCATTCTGCCGGGCATCACGCGCCGTGTCCTGCTTAACCATGCCAAAGAGTTGGGGCTCACGCCTGTGGAGCGCGCAGTTCCGCTTGAAGATTTAGTCCGTGCGGATGCGGTGTTTTTGTGCAATAGCCTGCGCTTTATCAGGCCGGTTACGACGTTGAATGGCGAACCGTTGGGAAAGGGTTCGCTGCACACCCTCATTGAGGGACTGGGCGCACTCGCCAAAAAACAATGCGGGATTGATCCCCGCACATTGATGTGAATGAAAGGAAGAGACGATGAAATTTTTTGTTGATACGGCTGATGTGGCGGAGATCCGCGATCTCGCCGACGCGGGGCTACTGGACGGGGTCACCACGAATCCGTCCCTGATTGCAAAATCGGGCCGGGCTTTCAAGGAAGTCATCGCCGAGATCTGCAAGATTGTTGAAGGGCCGGTGAGCGCGGAGGTTACCGCCCTTGATTTTGCGGGCATGGTCCGTGAAGGCAATGACTTAAGGAAAATCGCCAAGAACGTCACGGTCAAGGTGCCGCTTACGATTGACGGCCTCAAGGCTTGTAAGGCTCTGCGGGCCGATGGGGCGATGGTCAATGTCACGCTGTGCTTCAGCGCCAACCAGGCGCTGTTGGCGGCCAAGGCCGGAGC
>JBBQNU010000177.1:0-5858 GCA_038330285.1 Hyphomicrobiales bacterium
CCGCCGAAAGCCCCGCGTGGTGTTCCTTCAAAACTCCGATAATCTGTTCCTGGCTAAATCTGCTCTTCCTCATCGTCCGTCTCCTTCTCTCTAGAGAACAGACTAACTTTCAACCGAGGTCAATTCAGGGGAGCAGGTCAAGGGGAAAGATAGCGCCCCGCTCCATCGGGAGCCGAAGGGAAGACCCGGGGGCACTACGGCCCACGCGCCTTCAGTGGCAAAACAACCTTGGCGGCAAACATCAGACACCGTGCGATCCAGGGCTCTGTCAGAGCGACCCCGAGGCAAAAACCGCTGCGTCTCAAAGCAAGGCTTTAAGCCTAACCACCCAAACCACACTTTCCACCAGCATATGCAGGCTTGAAGCCAGGGCGGGGACATCCCCTCCACCTTCTCTCCTCCGAAAACCAGCGGGGGCCGCCATGAGCTGACGCATGTGGAACAAAATGCCCGGTTCTGCGTTTCTTTCCGCGCGCGGTTTTGCGTTCCGCGCGGGGAATGGACTATAAGTGGCCAGCAGCCGGATACAGGATTTTCACGTGCAAGACATGCTTTCGCGCCGCAAGTTTTTCCTCAGCAGCCTGGTTTTTGTTGCAGGCTCCTCCGCTGCCTTCGCCCGTGACGGGGAAGGCACGAAGCGCTTCAATGCGCAGAAAAAGCCGGGCAGCCGGCTCAGGGAAGGAAATCCCGATTTTTGGGAGCCCTGGAACGACGACTATGACCGGGACTGGGAACAGTATGATGACCCCTATTACGGCGAGGACGAATATGATCCGGCGCTGCTGCCGCCGCCGGAAGCCGACTTTGACTATCCCATCGAGCCGGTTGACCCGTCGCTGATCGAGCCGCGCTACCAGCGGCAGGTGGTGGAATTCGATGGCTTCGTGAAACCGGGCACCATTATCGTAGATCCGGCGGCACATTATCTGTACCAGGTGCGCGGCAACCGGCAGGCCATGCGCTATGGCGTTGGCGTGGGGCGGGACGGCTTCGCCTGGTCCGGCACGGCGGAAATCCGGATGAAGCGGCGCTGGCCGCGCTGGGTGCCGCCCAAGGAAATGGTGGCGCGGGACAAGCGCGCCGCGAAGTGGGCCAACGGGCAGCCCGGCGGGCCGGGCAATCCCCTGGGGGCGCGGGCGCTTTATCTGTATTCGGGCGGCAAGGACACGCTCTACCGGATCCACGGGACGACGGAGCCCGAGTCCATCGGCAAGTCCGTGTCATCGGGGTGCGTGCGCATGCTGAACGAGGATGTGGCCAACCTGTTCGATCAGGTTGAAATTGGCACCCAGGTGATCGTGCGCGGGGCGTAAGCTTCGCCGGTTCAGGCGGGCTCGTGATGGCCCCTGATGCGGAAGGCGAAGGAGATGAGGAATACGCCGAAGACAATGGCATAGCTGCCGATGATCCAGATGACGGCAAGGGCGCCTTCGCCGGGGCGGGCGATGACGAACATGCCGAAGAGAACCGAGACCAGCCCTGAGAGGCCGAGCCAGAACTCGCCCTCGATTTCTTCGCGCAATTTTATGGCGGCGGCGATCTGCAACACGCCCACCACCAGGCTGTAGGCGGCAATGGCAATGAGCAGGCCAAGTGCCGTGGCGCCCGGCATGAGGAGGGTGAGAATGCCGGCGGCCAGGCCGATGAGGCCCTGCATGCCCACCAGCCAGTGGTCACCCGGCTTGGTGCCGCCAGTGGCGGAGGCATAGAGGGCAACGAGGCCGTCGACGAAAGCGTAGGCGCCCCAGACGAGCACCAGGGTCGCTATGGTGAGGCCCGGCATGGTGAAGGCGAAGATGCCGAAGATGATGCTGAAGAAGCCGCGCAGGAGGAATATCCACCAGAATTTTGCCAGATATTTTTTCATGTCCGCCTCCTGTTGTGCGGCGGAAGTGTATGGTGCGGGAAAGATTCAGGCAAATGCTAATTGGGCCTGCCTCGTCCTCTCCCGGGAAATGGGAGAGGACTCGGGGTGGAAAGAATTATTCCACTTTCAGAGCGGTCCACATTCCAGCCATGTAATGGCCGGGGACATTGCAGAAAAGGATATAGTTTCCGGGTTTGAGCTCGAGGGTGAGAGAGCCTGACTTGCCGGGATCGAGTTCGGAAACCTCACCGAGGTCGCCGGAGGCTTCCTCGTCGACGCGGTTTTCGTTATCGACGAAGGGCAGCACGGTATTCTCATCCTTCACGGGCGAGATCAGCATTTCATGCTGGATTTCCTTGGAGTCGTTGATGACGTCAAAGGTGACCTTGCCGGCAGGGACGGTTTGATGGTCGATTTTGATGCCCATGATGGCCATGCTCATCTTGCCATGCATGCCCATGCCCAACCCCATGCTCTTGCTCATGTCCATCATGCCGCCCTTGTCCCAGAGGGAGACCTTGACAACGGCACCGGCGTTGGCGGGGATGGAAGAAGCCGAAGCCATGGCAATTGCCAGGAGGCCCGACCTGATAATGTTTTTTGTCAGCATGATATTCTCCTTCGGTTGCATAAGCAGATGGAGAGAAACTGGGCCTCAATATTGTTACTGTCATTGATACCGATCAATTCCAGGGGCCGCTGCCTAGTAATACTTCCAGAACGCAAAGCCGGTGAGAATCACGGCCCAAACCAGGATGGCGCGGCGGACAATGACGGGATCGACGCTCCTTGCGACCTTCGCCGCGAAATAGCTGCCAACGATGGCGCCAGACATCATCACCAGGGCAGGGGCCAGCCTGATGACGCCGGCGCGAGCGAAGATGACAATCGAGATGAGCGTCATCAACGAGATGGTGATGTTGCGCAGCGCATTCTGCTGATGCAGGTTCATGTGGGAGAACAGGGCGTAGATCGTGAAGATGATGATGCCCATGCCCAGGCCGAAATAGCCGCCATAGACATAGAGCAGAAACTCCAGGGTGAAGGAGAGCCAGAGCCAGCGCGTGCCGTCGAAGTTGAAACGGCGCTCGAGCATGGCCTTGAACCAGGGCCCGGCGGAGAATGAAAAGGTTGCGAAGAGCAGCAGCCAGGGAATGGCCTTTTGGAAAGAGGCCTGGCCAGTGTAGATGAGAATCGTCGAGCCAACGATGCCGCCAAGCGCTGCCAGGAACAGCCGAATAGGCAGGTGCTGGCGGACACAGGCGAGCTCCGAGCGGTAGGCCCAGGTGCCCACCACGTTGGCGGGGAGGACTGCCACGAAATTCGAGGCGTTGGCCTCGATCTCGCTCATGCCGGCGGCCACGAGGAGCGGGAAGGTCATGAAACCGGCGCCGCCCACAATGACGTTGATCACGCCTGCCAGCGTACCGCCGGCGAAGAGGAGCAGAAAGGTGTGGAGTTCCAAGGACGTTGCCTTTTCGTGGGGGCCGTTCGGCTTTCCTTACAGGGCGGGGAAGATGATGCGCCATTAATTTGTTGTTGACATCAATACCGACTGGTTGGTATGTGTCGGGAAGAGGATAATTATGGTTCTGGCCACGACGTTACCCGATACGAAAACCAGGCTGCTGGATGCGGCCCTGCTGGTCATCCGTACCAAAGGCTACGCGGGCACCAGCGTGGATGACCTCTGCCATGCGGCGGGGGTGACCAAGGGGGCGTTCTTCCACCATTTCAAAAGCAAAGAGGACATGGCCGTAGCGGCGGCGGCGCATTTCGGCGCCATGGCTGAGAGCCTGTTTTCGCGGGCCGGCTACCGAGAGCTGTCTGATCCGCTGGAACGGCTGCTGGCTTATGTGGATTTCCGCAAGAGCATTCTGCAGGGCGCGCTGCCGGAGTTCACCTGCCTGCTCGGCACGTTGGTGCAGGAAGCTTACGAAACACACCCGGCCATTGCTGCGGCAGCCAACCGCTACATCAGTGAACATGCGACAACGCTTGAGGCCGATATTTCCGCGGTGATGGCGACGCGGGGCACGCCTCCAACGTGGACGGCGGCGAGCCTGGCGCTTTACACGCAAGCGGTCATCCAAGGGGCTTTCATTTTGGCTAAGGCCAAGGGCGGGCCTCAGGTGGCGGTGGACTGCCTCAATCACCTCAGTTGTTATCTCAAACTGCTTTTCAATCACAAACCGTGAAGGGAGAACGCCAGATGGCACCACAGCCACGCAAAATCTTTGTCAATTTGCCGGTAAAGAATCTGGACACATCAATGACCTTCTTCAAGGCGCTGGGCTTTAGCTTCAATGCTCAGTTCACGGATGAAACTTCGGCGAGCATGGTGATCAGCGACAGCATCTATGCCACGCTGGTGACGCACGGGAAGTTCAAGGAGTTCTCCAACAAGCCGATTGCCGATGCCGCCAAGACCACCGAAGTTGTCACCTGTCTTTCGGCGGAAAGCCGGGAAGAGGTGAACAAAATGGCCGATGCAGCGTTAAAGGCAGGAGGCAAGAAACTGTTGGAGCCACAGGATTATGGCTTCATGTATTTGCGCAGTTTTCAGGACCCGGACGGGCATATCTGGGAGATCATGTGGATGGATACTGCTGCCGTAAAATAATCTTACACATCAAAGGAGAGATGAGATGACTGACATGGAACGCGTAATGCAAGGCGTCATTCCTTACCTCATGGTTGAAGGCGCCGACAAGGCCATTGCCTTTTACCAAAAGGCTTTTGGCGCCAAGGACCTGGGGACGATGCGGAGCGAAGACGGCAAGCATGTGATGCACAGCCAGCTTGAAATCAATGGCGGCGCTCTGATGCTCAGCGATGCGGCCGTCATGGGCGAAAAACAGACTGTTTCACCAAGCTACATGATGCAGCTTGTAACCCGCGAGGGCGACAAGTGGTGGAAGCGCGCGGTGGATGCGGGCTGCACGGTGGACGTGCCGTTCGAAATGCAGTTCTGGGGCGACCGCTGGGGCAAGCTTCGCGATCCCATGGGCATCACGTGGGCGCTGCTTGAGCCGGGTCCGCAACATGGGAAGAAGGACGCGTGAGATGGCAAAAGTTCAAAAAATTACGCCGTTCCTGTGGTTTGACGGCAACGCCGAGGAGGCGGTGACGCTCTACACCAAGGTGTTCAACAACTCCAAGATCGGTCAGGTGATGCGCAATGGCGAGGGCGG
Source organism: Hyphomicrobiales bacterium (assembly GCA_038330285.1). Lineage (GTDB taxonomy): Bacteria > Pseudomonadota > Alphaproteobacteria > Rhizobiales > Aestuariivirgaceae > Aestuariivirga. The sequence goes on from JBBQNU010000177.1 coordinate 5,062, forward strand.
GCCGGGGCCTAAGGGCAGCGTGCTGGTCATGGACTTCGAATTGGAAGGCCAGCAGTTCCATGCTCTGAACGGCGGGCCGATGTACAAGTTCACCCCAGCCATTTCATTCATGGTGTCGTGCGAGGACCAGACGGAAGTTGACAGGCTATGGTCCAAACTGACCGCAGATGGTGGCAAAGAGGTGCAATGTGGCTGGCTGGAAGACAGATTCGGGCTGTCCTGGCAGATCGTTCCCAGGGTTTTCATGGAGATGATCGGCGACAAGGACCAAGCCAAGGTGGGCCGGGTGATGGCCGCGATGATGCAGATGGTGAAATTTGACATCAAGAAACTGCAGGCGGCTTACGACGGGCGCTAACTATTAGATCCAAATTCACCGGAGGAGTTCGACAATGCCTGTTCAACATTATCACGGCGGCTGCCAATGCGGCGCGGTCCGGTATGAAGCCGATGCGGACCTCGACAAGACGATAACCTGCAATTGTTCACGCTGCCAAAGGCTTGGATCAGTGCTGGCCTTCGCGCCGCGGGAACAATTCAAGCTTTTGTCCGGCCAGGAGAACCTGACCGAGTATCTCTTCAACAAACATAAAATCCATCATCTGTTTTGCAAGACATGCGGAGTTCAAAGCTTCTCTTATGCCGCGGCACCAGACGGCACGCCCATGGTGGCCGTAAACGCGAACTGCCTAGACGGTGTTGAACCGCGCGAACTGAGTTCACATCATTTCAATGGCCGGGACGTCTGATCTCATGACTGATCAAATATTGGGAGCCTTCCAATGACGCCCACCATC
>JBBQNU010000178.1:0-5849 GCA_038330285.1 Hyphomicrobiales bacterium
CATTGAGTTTCAGCGGGACGGCAAGCAGCGCGAGGCCAGCTTCAAGCTTGTGGCCGCACCTGAGACAACCGATCGGGCCGAGACTCTCATGGAGGGCAAGAATCCATTGCAGGGCATGGTGGTTGCTAATCTTTCACCAGCGGTGGCGGAAGAGCTCGGCGTGCCCTCAAGCCTAAGTGGCGTCGTTGCGCTTGAAATCAAGGGCGGCGTGGCGAAACGGTTTTTCCGCAAGGGCGATATCCTGCTGGAAGTGAACGGCGTTTCCATTGCCAGCGTTGAAGATCTGCAGCGGGCGGTTGCCGTGGACGAAAGCTATTGGGAATTCGGGATCAACCGTGGCGGGCGCAAACTGCAGATGACGCTGCGCTGATGAGCACACTTTTTGAAGCGGCCGGTTTTGGCAAGGAAGCGCCACGGCCGCTGGCGGACCGGCTGCGGCCGCAAAAGCTGAATGATGTGGTGGGGCAGGAACACCTGACGGGGGAAGACGGAATATTAAGTCGCATGCTGGCTTCGGGGCGCATTCCGTCGATTATCCTGTGGGGGCCGCCGGGCACGGGCAAGACGACAATTGCACGGCTGCTGGCTGGCGAAACCGGGCTGGCGTTTGAACAGATGTCGGCGATTTTTTCCGGGGTTGCGGATTTGAAGAAGGCCTTCGAGCAGGCGCGGATCCGGCGCGAGCAGGGGCGGGGGACACTGCTGTTCGTGGACGAGATCCACCGTTTCAACAAATCGCAGCAGGATTCGTTTTTGCCCTATGTGGAAGACGGCACGATTACGCTGGTTGGGGCCACGACGGAAAACCCATCGTTTGAGCTGAATGGCGCTCTGCTGTCACGGGCGCAGGTGCTGGTGCTGAACCGGCTTGATGCGGATGCGATGACGGCTCTGGTGACCCGGGCTGAAATGTTTGAGAAGCGTCCGCTGCCGGTTGATGCGCAGGCCTTGGCGGCGCTGATTGCCATGGCTGATGGTGACGGGCGCTACATTCTCAATCTGGTTGAAGAAATTTTTTCAAGCGTTCCGGAAGGGGCGTTGCCGCTGAGTTCCGAGGCTTTGGCCAAGACCGTGCAAAAGCGCATGCCGCTTTATGACAAGGCGGCGGATGGCCACTACAATTTGATTTCGGCCCTGCACAAGTCGGTGCGCGGCTCTGATCCGGATGCGGCGCTGTATTATCTGGCTCGGATGCTGACGGCGGGCGAGGACCCGCTGTTTCTGGCGCGGCGGCTGGTGCGCATGGCGATTGAGGACGTCGGGCTGGCGGACCCGGATGCGCTGCATCAAGCCTTGGCTGCCAAGGACACCTATGATTTTCTGGGAAGCCCGGAAGGGGAATTGGCGCTGGCGCAGGCGACGATTTACATTGCGACCGCGCCCAAATCCAATGCCGGCTACACGGCTTTCAAAGCCGCGATGAATCGGGCCAAGGAAACGGGTTCGCTGGCGCCGCCGAAGATCATCCTGAATGCGCCCACCAAGATGATGAAGGAGCAGGAGTATGGAGCGGGCTACCGCTATGACCATGATGAGCCGGAGGCCTTTTCCGGGCAGAATTATTTTCCGGCGGAGATGGGCCGCGAGCAGTATTACAATCCGCCGGAGCGCGGCTTTGAGCGCGAGGTGAAGAAGCGGCTGGATTACTGGGCGAAGCTTCGGAAGGTGCGCGAATGAAAAAGGCCGGAAGATATCCGGCCTTTTGAGTTTTGCAGGGGAGGATTATTTCCGGTTTGCGTCCAGGCTCCAGGGGCCGGCGCCGGCAGCGGAGAAATACAGGAAAATGAAGCAGAAGAGGATGGCTGCATCGCCGCCGTTTACGAGCGGGAAGAAGCTTTGCGAGGCGTGGCCCATGAAGTAGGCAACGGCCATGAAGCCGGCGAGCACGAAAGCCGTGATGCGGGTGAAGAGGCCTACAATGATAAGGAGGCCGCCGATGATTTCGAGGGCGCCGGCGAGGCCCATGAGGGAAAAGACCTCAACGCCATTGGCGAAATATTCAGTGGCGGGGAAATTGATGTGCTTCGACGTGCCATGCTCAAGGAAAAGCAATCCGGTCACGATGCGCAGGGCGGCGTGAAGATGGCCGGACCAGGAGGCGGGGATAATTCCGTTTAACATTAGGGTTGTGCCTTTGATTATTAATCTGTGGCCTTCCAATAGCGGATTCGCAATCTGTAACAAGGGAATTGATATATTCCCGTGAGCAAAAGTTTGTGATCCAGTATGGAGTTTGTAACCACGCACATGGACGTAACCGGCTGTTTTCGAGAATAGGAATTTAGACCTTGACAGCGTACGGTCAACCGACTATAAACGCCCATTCTCCAAAATTGTATTTCCGGCTCGTGAGCGCAAGGTTCCTTGAGACAGGAGCATCGCTGAAATCCAATCGGCTGTTCAGATGAACGCCATGGTAAAACGCAGGCGGGAAGATCAGCTTTGGGAACTGCAAAGTCGCTAATTGATGCACGGGATGGCAAGGAAGCTGGAGGTGGGGATGGCGTCCCCCTTCCGTCACCCCTGCGAAGGCAGGGGTCTCGCTTTCTTGACAGCAATCCCGCTCTGAGTATTCTTGTCCTATGCGCGAAGAAAAAACCCCGGCAGTCTACATCATGGCAAGCCGCTATCGCGGAACAATGTATGTTGGTGTGACGAGCAGCCTCTGGAATCGTGTCAGCGATCACAAGAACGAGCGTTATGACGGCTTCACTTCTGCTTATGATGTGAAACTACTTGTTTGGCATGAGCATCATCATACGATGGATGACGCCATTCGCCGCGAGAAGCAGTTGAAGAAGTGGAAGCGTGAGTGGAAGTTCCGCATCATCGAAGAGATGAATCCAGACTGGTTTGACCTTCACGACTCGATTGACACGCTGGCAACGCTTGTCGAGTCCAAAGCGGGACCCCTGCTTTCGCAGGGGTGACGGAAGGAGTTACTCCGCCGCTTCAATGCTTGGGGCGCGGCGTTTGAGGATTTCCTTCAGATAGTGGCCGGTGTAGCTGCGTTTTTCGCGGGCTACGTCTTCGGGGGTTCCGACGGCCACGACTTCGCCGCCGGCGTCGCCGCCTTCGGGGCCGAGGTCGATGATCCAGTCGGCGGTTTTGATGACCTCTAAATTATGTTCGATGACGACGACGGTGTTGCCCTGGTTGACCAGTTCGTGCAGCACTTCGAGAAGTTTCTTGACGTCGTGGAAGTGGAGGCCGGTGGTGGGTTCGTCCAGAAGATAGAGGGTGCGGCCCGTGGCGCGCTTGGAGAGTTCCTTGGCGAGCTTCACACGCTGGGCTTCGCCGCCTGAAAGCGTGGTGGCCTGCTGGCCGACCTTGATGTAGCTGAGGCCGACGCGCTCCAGCGTATCCATCTTGTCACGCACGGATGGCACGGCGCGGAAGAATTCGGCAGCTTCGGCAACGGTCATGTCCAAAACATCGGCGATGGACTTGTCCTTGAACTTGATGTCCAGCGTTTCGCGGTTGTAGCGCTTGCCGTGGCAGGCATCGCAGGTGACATAGACATCGGGCAGGAAGTGCATCTCAATCTTGATGACGCCGTCACCCTGGCAGGTTTCGCAGCGACCGCCCTTGACGTTGAAGGAAAAGCGGCCGGGTTCATAGCCGCGGGTTTTGGCTTCGGGGAGGCCTGCGAACCAGTCGCGGATGGGGGTGAAGGCGCCGGTGTAAGTCGCAGGATTTGAGCGCGGGGTGCGGCCGATGGGCGATTGGTCAATGTCGATGATCTTGTCGAGATGCTCCATGCCGTCAATGCGGTCATGCTCGGAGGGCGGCTCGCGGGTGCCCATGAGCTTGCGGGCCAGCGCCCGGTAGACGGTGTCGATAAGGAGGGTTGACTTGCCGCCACCGGACACGCCGGTGACGCAGGTAAAGACGCCAAGCGGAATTTCGGCGGAGACATTCTTGAGATTGTTGGCGCGGGCGCCCTTGACGCGGATGGAGCGGTTCTTTTCCCATTTGCGGCGGTGATGGGGAATGGGCACCTGCTGAAGGCCCACGAGATATTGCCCGGTGAGCGAGGCGGGATTGGCCATGACCTGTTCGGGGGTTCCCTGGGCCACGATATGGCCGCCGTTCACGCCGGCGCCGGGGCCGATATCGACGACGAAGTCCGCCAGCTTGATGGCATCCTCGTCATGCTCGACGACGATGACCGTGTTGCCGATGTCACGGAGGTGGAGGAGGGTTTCGAGAAGCCTTGCATTGTCGCGCTGGTGCAGGCCGATGGAGGGTTCATCGAGCACATAGAGTACGCCAGTGAGGCCAGAGCCGATTTGCGAGGCAAGCCTGATGCGCTGGCTTTCGCCACCGGAGAGGGAGCCCGAGACGCGCGACAGGTTGAGATATTCCAAGCCCACATCCACCAGGAATTTCAGGCGGGCCTTGATTTCCTTCAGGATACGGGCGGCGATTTCGCGCTGCTTGGCGGTGAGCTTGGGTTCGAGATCGGTGAACCAGGTGTTGGCGGCCTGAATGGAAAGATTGGCCACCTGGCTGATATGGAGCTTGTCGATCTTCACCGCCAAAGCCTGGGGCTTAAGGCGGTTGCCATTGCAGGCGCGGCAGGGCTGATCCGACTGGTAGCGGGCGAGCTCTTCACGCATCCAGGCGCTGTCGGTTTCGCGCCAGCGCCGCTCAATGTTTCCTATCACGCCTTCGAAAGGCTTTTTGGTTTTGTAGGAGCGCAGGCCATCATCATAGGTGATTGTGATCTCGTCGTCCCCGGTGCCATTGAGAATGGCGTCCTGAACCTTTTTGGAGAGGTCTTTCCACGGCGCGGTCATTGACGCCTTGTAATGCCGGGCCAGCGCCTCAAGAGTTTGGGCGTAGTAGGGCGACGTGGCGCCGGCCTTTGACCAGGGTGCGATTGCGCCATCACGGAGCGACAGGGAGGTATCGGGGACCACAAGGTCCGGCTCGAACTTCAGTTCGGTGCCGAGGCCATCACAGGCGGGACAAGCGCCGAAAGGATTGTTGAAGGAAAAGAGGCGCGGCTCGATTTCCTCGATGGTGAAGCCCGAGACGGGGCAGGCGAATTTTTCCGAGAAGATGATGCGCTCATGGGTATCGTTCTTGGATTTGTTTGAGCTGTCTTCAGTGGTCTGGGAGGCAGGCAGCGGCTTGTCGGTGAATTCCGCAACGGCGAGGCCTTCAGTGAGTTTCAGGGCGGTTTCAAAGGTATCGGCAAGCCTCGTGCCGAGATCGGGGCGGACCACGAGGCGGTCCACCACCACATCAATGTCATGCTTGAATTTCTTGTCGAGGGCCGGAACGCTGTCGATCTCATAAAAGTGGCCATCGACCTTGACGCGCTGGAAACCCTTCTTCTGGAGTTCGGCAAATTCCTTGCGGTATTCGCCCTTGCGCCCGCGCACTATGGGGGCGAGGATGTAAAGCCGTTCGCCTTCGGGAAGACTCAGGAACTTGTCGACCATCATGGTGACGGTCTGGCTTTCGATGGGGAGGCCCGTGGTGGGCGAATAGGCGATGCCGATGCGGGCAAAGAGCAGGCGCATGTAGTCATAGATTTCGGTGACGGTGCCGACGGTAGAGCGCGGATTGCGGCTGGTAGTTTTCTGCTCGATGGAAATGGCGGGCGAGAGGCCGTCGATCTGATCCACGTCCGGCTTCTGCATCATTTCAAGGAACTGGCGGGCATAAGCCGAGAGTGATTCGACATAACGGCGCTGGCCCTCGGCATAAATCGTGTCGAAGGCGAGCGAAGACTTCCCCGAGCCGGAAACGCCGGTAAACACGATCAACTTGTCGCGCGGCAGCTCCACGGAAATATTTTTCAGGTTGTGCTCGCGCGCCCCCTGTATGGAAATGAT
>JBBQNU010000179.1:0-5802 GCA_038330285.1 Hyphomicrobiales bacterium
GCCTTGAGCAGCAGGGGCGGGCCGGCGAGAAAGCCGCCGCCGATCTCGAAGTTTACCGAGACATTGGTGCCATCGAGAATTTTCGGAGCTTTGGCAGCGGGCGGCGCCTTGCGGCCCGACGGTTCCGCATCAATCAGCGCCTTGGTGTAGGGATGGCTGGGGTGCTTCAAAACCTTCTTCAATTCCCCCTCCTCCACCACCTCACCGTAGCGCATCACCATGATGCGATCAGCGATGAGGCGGAGGATGTTGAGGTTGTGGGTGATGAAGATCATGCTCATGCCAAGGCGCAGTTGCAGCCCCACCATGAGTTCAAGGATTTCAAGCTGGATGGTGACGTCAAGGGCCGTCGTGGGCTCGTCGGCGATGAGAAGATCAGGACCATTGGCAAGGGCCATGGCGATCATCACCCGCTGGCGCTGGCCGCCGGACATTTCATGGGGGTAGGATTCCATGCGCCGCTTGGGTTCAGTAATCTTGACCAGGTTCAGCATTTCGATGGCGTGGGCATTTGCTGCATCCCAGCCGATTTTCTGGTGATGCATGATGGGTTCGATGAGCTGATTGCCGACGGTATAGAGCGGATCGAGCGAGGTCATGGGCTCCTGGAAGATCATCGCAATCTTCCGCCCGCGAATGGTGTTAAGCTCGTGCTTGGGCAGGCCGATGAGATTTGTGCCCCGGTAACTTGCTTCGCCCAAGATCGTGCCGTTTGAGGCCAGCAGCCCCATGGTGCCCATCATCAACTGGCTTTTGCCGGAACCGGATTCGCCGACGATGGCGACGGTTTCGCCGGCCTTCACATCCAGGTTTACGCCCTTGACGGCTTCCACGATGCCATCAAGGGTGCGGAAGTTTACGCGGATGTCCTTGAGGGTGAGGATGCTGTCCTTCATCTCAGCGGTCCTTCGGGTCAAGGGCGTCACGCAGGCCGTCGCCGATGAAATTCAGGGCGAAGAGCGTGGTGGTGAGGAAGAACGAAGGAATGGCAATCAGCCAGTTGGCGGACGGCATGTTCTTGGCGCCTTGCGAAATCATCACGCCCCAGCTTGACATGGGCTCCTGCACGCCGAGGCCGAGATAGGACAGGAAGCTTTCGAGAATGATGACCTGAGGGACCAGCAAGGTCATGTAGATTACCACCGGGCCGAGGAGGTTCGGCACGATATGGCGGATGAGGATGCCCCAGCGGTTCACGCCAAGCGCTTCCGCGGCTTGCACGTATTCCTGGCGCTTGATGGAGAGCGCCTGGCCGCGCACAATGCGGGCCATGTCAAGCCAGAGCACGGCGCCTACCGCCAGAAACATCAGGACGAAATTGCGGCCAAAGAAAACCACCAGCATGATGACGAAGAAAATGAAGGGCAGCGCATAGAGAACATCGACAACGCGCATCATGACTTCATCGGTCTTGCCTCCAATGAAGCCGGCGGATGCGCCATAGAGTACGCCAATCACCACGGCCACAAGGCCTGCGAGCAGGCCAATGGCCAGTGAAACCCGCCCCGCCATCAAGGTGCGGGTGAGCATGTCACGGCCGGAATTGTCGGTGCCGAAGAAGAAATACTGCTTCTCGACCGAGGTGCTCATGACAAGCCTCAGGCTGTCGGTAGATTTTTGAAAGACCTGCGTTCCCTCGAACACGCTGGAGCGGTCGATGTAGCGGGTCATGCGCTCGTCGATGGGTTTGGCGGAAGTAATGGTAATCAGAATTTTTCCGTCTTTCTCTTCCCATCCGGCAAGCTGGACGCGCGAGCGCTGCACGGCGTCCTTGACAGCCAGGTCAATCATTTCAGGCTTTGGATAGGCGGAGAAGCTGGGGGGAACCCGGTTATAATCCTGATAGATGGTGGTGAACTCGTGCGGCGTGAACCAGGGACCGAAAACGCAGAGCAAGGCCATGAAGACAAGATAATAGGCACTCCACAGGGCGGCACGGTTTTCCTTCAAGCGGGCCCATGCATCAGCCCACAATGAACGGCCCTTCTCGGCGGGGACTTGGCTCAGGGGCACGTCAGTCATAACGCACCCGCGGATCAATGACGGCGTAGAGAATATCGACGATGAGATTGAACGTGACGGTGAAGATGGCGATGAGCACCACGGTTCCCATCACCAGCGTGTAGTCGCGGTTGAGCGCCGCCTCGACAAAGTAGCGCCCGACGCCGGGAATTGAAAAAATGGTTTCAACAATGACCGAGCCGGTCAGAAGTGCAGCAGCGGCGGGTCCGGCATAGGACACGATGGGGAGAAGCGCTCCCCGCAGGGCGTGCCTTATCACAACCGAATAGTCGGAGAGGCCCATGGCGCGTGCGGTGCGAATATGGTGCGCGTGGAGCGACTCGATCATTGAGCCCCGCATCAGGCGGGCAACGATTGCAAGTTGCGGCAGCATAAGGGTGAGCACAGGCCCTACCTTGTTGATGAAGGCCCCGCCACCCCAGCCGCCTACCGGAAACCAGTGGAGGGTCAGGGCGAAGAAAAGCTGAAACAGAGGCGCTATCACGAAGGTTGGGATGGTGCTGCCTGCTGTCGCCACGCCCACCACAACATAGTCGGTTAGCTGGTTCTGGCGCAGGGCCGCCCAAATTCCAAGACCACTGCCGATGACAAGCGCCAAGGTGAGCGCCATGGCGCCGAGCTGGAGGGAAACCGGCAGGCCCGCCTTGAAGAGCTCGGCGACGGTGAAATCCGGCAAATTGTAACTTGGGCCGAAATCACCCTGCAGGAGGTTTTGCAAATAGTATAAATATTGGCGCCACAACGGCTCATCGAGGTGGAACACCCGTTCAAGATTGGCCTTGATGACGGGATTGAGCCCCTTCTCCTGATTAAACGGGCCGCCCGGCGCCACACGCATCAGAAAAAATGCGATCGTGACGATCACGAAGAGAGTTGGGATGGCAGTCAAGAGCCGTCGGAAGACGTAGCGCAGCATGAATAACCCCTAACGGGAGGAAACGGCCACCCTGCTCTCACGGGCAGGGTGGCGAGTCTCCGATAAGGCTATTCCTTGCTCAGGAAGCGGGTGGGGTGACGGTCCATCACATTGTCTTCCCAGCCCTTGAGCTTGTTCGATACGACGGTGTGGAAGCCGTAGTACAGCAGTGGCATCACGCAAAGATCGCGCGCCACGCCGACAGCTTCCGCATCGGAGAGTGCCTTCATGCGCTCGGCCGGATCGGCCGAAGCTGCCGCCTTTGCCATCAAATCATCGTACTCCTTGTTGGAGTAGACTGAATAGTTGTTGCCGGTACCGGTTTTACAAAGGGCCAGGAAATTTTCAGGATCCTTGTAATCGGCAATCCAGCCGGCGCGCGCGACATCCATGTCGCCGTGCTGCTCAAGGTGGCCGTAATGGGTTTTGGTGTCGGTATTAAGATACGTGACTTCGATTCCAAGTGGCTTGAGCTGTTCCTGGATGGCAATTGCCGTGTTCTTGTGGTTCTCCGAGGTATTGGAGCGGATTTCCATTTTCAACGGCTTTTCGGGACTATAGCCCAATTCCGTCAGTATCTTTTTGGCCTCGTCTTCACGGTCAATCTGGGATTTTTCCGCGTATTCCAAGGTTCGCGTCTCATAGCCGGAGATGCCTGGCGGCACAAAAGAATAAGACGGGATCATGGTGTTCTGCCAAACTTTTTCGGCGAGATAATCACGGTCAATGGCCTCGGAAATGGCCTGGCGGAGCTTGATATTATCCCAGGGTGCCTTGTCGGTCTTGAAGGCATAATAATAGGTGCCGAGATAGGGTCCAAGGCGAACCTGATCACCAAACTTGGTTTTCAGATCAGCGAGCTGCTCGGTTGGAATATCGTCGTTGGAATCGAGCTCTCCCGCTTCAAAACGTTTCATGGCGGTGGAACGGTCTTCGGTTGGAATGTAATTCACCACATCGATCTTCACATTTGCGGCGTCATAGAACTTCGGGTTCTTCACCGCCTTGATGTGGTCATTGGGCACAAACTCGGCCAGCGTATAGGCGCCATTTGAAACCAGATTACCGGGCTTTACGAAGTCAGCCCCGAATTTTTCGATATTCGCCTTGTTCACCGGATAGGTGGCCTGGTGGGTGAGCATTTCGAGGAAATATGGCGTTGGCGCATTGAGGGTGACCTCAAATGTGGAATCATCAACAGCCTTTACGCCCAGTTCATCGGGCTTCTTTTTGCCGGCGGTCACATCCTCGGCATTCACCACCGGGGCCAGCATATAGGCGTATTCCGCAGCAGTTGCCGGATCAACAACGCGCTGCCACGCGAAGACAAAATCCTGCGCGGTGACAGGCGAGCCATCTGACCAGGTCGCTCCGGCGCGCAGCTTGAATGTGTAAACCTTCTTGTCATCGCTCACAGTCCAGCTTTCGGCGGCGCCAGGGATGACTTCCGACTTGGCATCTTCCGTTGTCAGGCCCAGGAATAGGTCACGCAGGATATGGGCTTCATAGACGGTTGAGGTCTTGTGCGGATCGAGTGATTCCGGATCAGCCGAATTGCCGCGGTTGAAAACCACTTCGGCGAAGGCACCGGTGGTGGTCATTACCAGCATGGTGGTGCCGACAAGCCATGATTTGAAGTTCATGTTCATTATTGCTTACTCCCTCGTTTACGATTCTATTTTTACAGTCCCGATCGCCAAATAATTTGGCTCATGCCGCAAATGCTAGCACCAGTTTTTGCGGTTGTCGCCATTGACTTTCGTCGCAACCTTTTCCAAAGGGCTGATTTAGATCAGTGTGCCTAAATACATATTCCGGCACTGAAATTGCGAATTTGCATGGCTGTTTGGAGTCCCAGGACGCGGCCCTGACCTCAAAAGATATCATCGCCGAAATCTTCGCGGGGCTTGGCAGCGGGACCCGCCTTGCCGGGATTCGGGCCTGAGGCGCGCCAGCCATCGGTCCAGGCGCATATCTGGGGCACGACCGTCTGGTTAAAAGCGGTGGCCAGCGCCATCAGCATGATGAGGGTGCCGGTGAAGGCCTCAAACTCCGGCAGGTGCAGCAAGCGGACCGGCAGGGCAATTGCGAAAACCACCGCCACCGGAAGGAGAAAGGTGAGCCCGGCAATTTGCGGCTGACGTTTCCGGGTCACCAAAAGCAAGGCGGTAGTGACGCCGAACAATGCGGTCATGACCAAAGCCGGAAGGGTTGCCGGGCTGATTGCCGTTGCGGTAGTCACGATAAAGGCGGCGTAAAGCGGCAAGAGCAGGAATGAAGACGCCACGACAATCAGCCAATCAACGATATTGCGCAAATAGGCCAGAGTGATGAGCAGCGTAAATACAAATCCAAAGGCCAAGGCTGATCTGGAAGCCGCTGCAAGGGACCGCAACTCCGCCTGCCCGGTCATCAGGGGGCCGAGGGGAATGGCATCCACCCCCTTCGTTGCATCGATAAAGGACGCAGCCGATATCAGGCGTTTGGGCAAGGCCTCGACCCGCCACCGGTCACCCTCCGCCACGTAAAGTGCGCGCAAATTCTGGTCAAGGTCCGGGAGTTGCGGTGCCGTCAGGCGCGACAGTGCGTCGGCCGTTCTGGCCAGATCGCCAAAGCCTGAAAACAAAAGCCGCTCGAGCTCCGCGGCGGTCGATTCAGGTTTCTCGCTGGTGCTGGCCAGCACGGCGAGGGAGCGACGCAGTTCGTGGGCGCTGGCGCGCAGGCCGTCATCCGTCCCTGCCCCATCGGAAATGACCCGCAGCCCGACTTCGATGCCACGCAGATTCTCGCGCAGGTCGTAGGGGCCCACCGCGCCGCCATCGCTCACGCCCGGTATGGAACCGGCAAGGTCCTGCAGTATTTTG
>JBBQNU010000180.1:0-5770 GCA_038330285.1 Hyphomicrobiales bacterium
CAAAAGCATCGGTGCCGACAACATCACCTGCATTCCGCTGTCGGCCCTGGCCGGGGACAACGTGGTGGAGCCGTCTGCCGCCATGCCCTGGTATCACGGCCCCACCCTCATGGCCCACCTCGAAACCGTGCCGGTTGATGATGATCTTGCCACCAAGGCCTTCCGCCTGCCCGTGCAATGGGTGAACCGCCCGGACCAGAATTTCCGCGGCTTTTCCGGCACTATCGCCAGTGGTGCCGTGCGCCCCGGAGATCAGATCAAGGTTCTGCCCTCGGCCAAGACCGCAACCGTTGAACGCGTCGTCACCTACAACGGTGATCTTGATGTGGGGGTGGCGGGCCAGTCGCTGACCATCACCCTCACCACCGAAATCGACGTCAGCCGCGGCGATGTGATTTGCAACGCCGCAGATCCCATTGAAGTATCGGATCAGTTCGAGGTCGAAGTGTTGTGGATGGGTGACGAACCCATGCTCCCGGGCCGCCCCTATGTCATCAAGACCGGCAACCGCCAGATTCCCGGCACACTCGATTCACTCAAATACAAGGTCAACGTGAACACCATGGAGCATGTGGCGTCCAAGACGCTCACGCTCAATGAAATTGGCGTCTGCAATCTCGAGCTCGACGGCCCCATCGCCTTCACCACTTACGCCGAAAACCGCCACCTCGGCAGCTTCATCATCATTGACCGCTTCACCAACTCAACCGTTGGCATGGGCCTCATCCATTTCGCGCTGCGCCGCGCCTCCAACATTCACTGGCAGGCCATGGATGTGAACAAGGTTTCGCGCGCCGGCCAGGCCAAGCAGAAGCCAACCGTGCTGTGGTTCACCGGCCTGTCCGGCTCGGGCAAATCCACTATCGCCAATCTGGTGGAAAAGAAACTCCATGCGCTTGGCCATATGACTTACCTGCTTGACGGAGACAACGTACGCCACGGCCTTAACCGCGACTTGGGCTTCACCGATGCGGATCGTGTCGAAAACATCCGCCGCGTCGCTGAAGTCTCCAAGCTCATGGTCGATGCCGGATTGATCGTGCTTGTCTCCTTCATCTCGCCTTTCCGCGCCGAGCGTTTGATGGCCCGCGAAAGTGTGGAGAAAGGCGAGTTTGTGGAAATCTTCGTGAACACCGCGCTCGCCGAAGCCGAAAAGCGTGACGTCAAAGGCCTCTACGCCAAGGCGCGGCGCGGCGAGATCAAGAATTTCACCGGCATTTCCTCCGCCTACGAAACCCCGGAAAATCCCGAAATTACAATTGATACGGCGAAACTCTCAGCCGAACAGGCGGCCGGCACCATCGTCGACTACCTGGAAAAGCAGCAGCGCCTGACCAAAGCGTAATTCGGGACGTCAGAACCGTTCAATGGTTGGTTTTATTTCCCACCGCATAGAGGCTGCACTCATGCTTCCCGGACTCTGGATATGACAACCCGGTCACCGCTCGGTTGCACTTCAGCAGTGCTTCAATGTTCGCTTCGCTCTGATCCGATAGACTTGCGCTAAAACCGTATCCCGACTTGCCGATTGCAAAAGCTTTTTTCAATGGCGTGGTTTTATAGGTTTTCCCATATGCGTTTTTGGCTGCGCTGCTCATGTCAAACCGGGACTTGGGATCGGCAAGGGAAAATGAATTTTGTTTGAAAAACTTTGCAACGGCATCAAGCACGTTCTGCCGCCAAAGAGGTGTTGAATGGTCGGCTTTTGGAGCGATCACAAACTGCCAGAATTTGCCGCCATACTCCTTGCCGCAAAAGGCCTTCAAACGCGCCAGACTCACCTTGCTTGATCCTTTGAAAATTTTTGGATCGTTCTCACCGTAAATATACATTACGGGCACATTTTTCGGGATGAGATTTAGGGATGGGCTTCCAATTCCGCACTGGGTCCCGACGATAATTGCCCCAGCAATATCACTATCAATCGCCTGCGCGATGTTCCCTCCGGCAGAATGAGACCAAAGATATATTGGCAATCCGGGATAACGGGTTTTCAAGACGGAGATTGTCCGCTTTGTTTGCGCCAGCCGCAGTTTGTTCATGAATGTGCCTTTGGCATATGTGGACGGATCGTTCCATTCACTATACTCATAAGCCGGAATGACATCGTCGTAAGCTGATGGGAAAATCACCTGAAAGCCTATTGAATTGAAATAATCGAACCAACTCTTCTGAAACGTGTGGGGCGCAGAGGAAACGCCATAGTTGTTCTCGGACCCGTGGAGTGCAAGTACGATGCCTTTGGGTGGACCACTATGCTGAGAGGCGAATATCTTGGCCTTGTTGAGCGGCCCGTCCGGGAGGGGCAAAGGCACACCGACTGGCGGGCCTACTGCAGGCCCAGACCATACTAACTTTTCGTCAACGGCAACGAGCTCACATTTACCAGCTTTGGTCCAGCCCAACCTTTTTACTTCTCTTTGACAGTCCCGGAGAACCATTTTCTGCGCCGCAGCGGCCGATTTCATGCCCGATCGAACGAGCCGAAGTCCGCCCGGTCCAACCGCCATCGCCTTATGATTTTTCTCCTTTGGGTAATCTTGCTTGAAGTAGAGTTCAGGCTCATAGCCAAAAACGGTCTCAGCCCTCGCAACAGAAGCGCAGCAAAGAGCCATTAAAATCAATATTACGTGAACCCACGCTCCAATTATGCTCGACATTCCCGCCACATCCTTGCCAAGTGATCATTCAAAAAAGCTTTAGCCACCCTTTTTGAACTTCTTGCAGCAATTTGCAACGACCTGCGCGGTCTTTCGGTCTAAACTTGGCCGACAATTGTCCTGCCGTTCGATTTTCTCCGAACCTGAGAACGTTGGGGCGAAATCACATCACGTCTCGCACTGGCATCGCCCGCAAATTTTTTCCTTTGCGGTTCTGAATCCTGGCGGCCCGCGAGCTTATCATGCAAGGGAAAGGCGGAAAGAAGCGTGTACATTTCTAGCCTAAATAACTCAAGGAGGCGATGGCGAAGAGCGCCGTCAAAGCGATAACAAAATTGCTCATGTCGATACTTCTCAATTGTTGACGTGTTGATTTGAATTGTCGATGCGGGGCTACTACAGGTCAATTCCTGAGCCAATCCTGAACCGCCCGTTCATCTGCGGTTTAAGGTCAGGCGACTTTGGACTTTGAATTAATGCCTTGCAGGTTCATACTCGGCCCATGAGGATGCTCGCCATCATCGCCCTGCTTGCCACGGCGCATCCGGCCTTCGCCATGAACTGGGAGGGTCATGATGAAGATTGGAAAAGCGAATTTCCGCCAGCCAAGGCATTCCTTGATGCTTTGCCCGAGGCAAAGCCGCTGCCTTCTCCCGATTGCCCCATGGGGCCCGTGGCGCGCGCCGATAATCCATACGAGCAAATCCCGCTGCCGCGCCACAACTGCCCCGCGCCGCAACCCAAAAAACTGCCCGGAAGTTAGCCGCTCCGCCCGAAGGGCAGCATGCGGCGCAGCACGTCATCCCGGTTGATGAAGTGATGCTTGAGGGCGGCAAGCACATGCAGCGCCAGCAGTCCAATGCCGAGGTTCGAGCCGATCTCATGAATGCCCTTCATGGGAAGGCCAAGACTCGGTGCACCCGGCAGTGGAAATGCACCGAAGAGCGTGAGGCCCGCAATTGCGTCTTCCTCGCTGAGGAATTTCGGCGTAGCGAGCCAGCCAGTCAGCGGAATGCCGATCAGCAGGACATAGAAAAGCACATGCGTCGCCGTCGATGCCGCCCGCTCCCAAGAAGCCATGCCGGCGGGATAGGCGGGCGGCGGATTGATCAGGCGCCAGACAAGGCGAAGCACGCTGAGGATGAGAATGGCACTGCCAATCGATACATGCAGCGAGGGTCCAAACGCCCCACCGCCATCTTCCGCTTCCATGAGTTCCTCGCCGAAGAAGAGCATGAAGATCAGCAGCGCGGCGATAAGCCAATGCAGGCTCATGGCAACAGTGTCATATCTGGTTCTGGCGGTGACAGGCATGGCTCAAATCCGTTTCAATGATGCTCAATAATAAATAGACACGCCCACCCGCAATTTCCGTCGCTTATGACGGAATTTTTTTGTCGCATCATTGATCTGCATCAAGTCAGCCGATGTGATTGACAAGAGGCTAGGCGGCCACCGACAATACATCCTGCTGGCGCGCGGTTTTGAGCGCCGCGGCCCACCATGCCAGTTGGCCGAGCATGTCTTTGACGCCCTGCTGGAGATGAGTGACCTCCTTGAGGTCCTTGCCTTCCTTCCACACGGCCATGAAGTCCGCACCCTGGATGTAAACGCCGGTACGGATGGTGGCCAGTTGCAGCTCAGCCGCGATCAGCCTTCCAGCGCCTAAAGCCATTTTCTCTTGAATGGCTCTGCGGGTCGGCTAATCCTTGCCCAGCGAAGGAAGGGCCATTCCCCATGAGTTTACAGTCTGTCCGGGCGTTTCTTGCCGAGAGAGCTCCCGACATTGCCATTATCGAACTGGAGGCCAGCAGCGCCACCGTGGCGTTGGCCGCCGAAGGCCATGGCGTCACCCACGGCCAGATCGCAAAGACACTTTCACTTCGCGTAGGCGATCAGAATTTCGTGGTGGTCACCCGTGGCGATGCCCGGCTCGACAACAAAAAGGCCAGGGCCACCTTCGGCGGCAAAGCCAGCATGCTCAGCCCCGAAGAGGTTCTGGCAGTGACCGGCCACCCGGTGGGCGGCGTCAGCCCATTCGGGCTCGCATCAGCATTGCCCGTCTATTGCGATGTCTCGCTGAAAGCCTTTGATGAAGTGGTGCCAGCGGCGGGCTCAACCAACAGCGCACTCCGCATCAATCCCATCCGCATGGCAGAGCTGATTGGCGCGAAATGGGTCGACGTGTGCCAGACGGAGTCAGTCTCTACGGCTTGACATCGCTCTTGTTGACAGGTGATACGGCCGGATTAATTTTCTGCGACAAGCTCTGTAACCCCACCAGCACGATGAGGGCGAGCCCCGTGGCAATAACGGCGATCGAATAGAAGCCAAATCCGCAGGCCACGCCAACAGCACCCGCCAGCCACATGCTGGCTCCCGTTGTCAGGCCGGAAATCTGCGCCCGCGACTGGATGATGGTTCCTGCCGCAAGAAATGCCACGCCGGCGGTCACCGCTTCAATGGCACGAATGGGGTCCGCCGAATGCCCCATCTTCTCCATGCCAGCAACAATCTCGAGGGTGGTGATGGAAAATATGGCTGCCGCAAGCGCGATCAGCATGTGTGTCCGAAGTCCGGCCGGGCGGCTCTTGACCTCGCGGTCAAAGCCAATGGCCCCGCCCAGAAACAGTGCGATAACCAATCTGGCAATGATTTGCCCTTCCGGAAGGGCGGTCCGCACAAAAAAGAAGTCCCACGTGTTCATGGCCATTAGCTCCAAAATGCAGTTCGTGTGAACGGCCGAAGCAACCAAAAGGTTCCATCACGAACGCCTGTCTTTTGACAACCGCTACTCCGCCGCCTTCGGCAGTGCCTTTGCTAGATGAATTTCAGGCTTCGTCTCTTCAAGCGTCGGGCCCGCATGCGTGCGCCCCATGATGCTGTAAGCACAGGGCACCACGAACAGCGTAAGCAGCGTGCCCAGCGTCATGCCGCCGACGATGACCCAGCCAATCTGCATGCGGCTTTCAGCCCCCGCTCCCGTTGCAATCACAAGCGGAATGGCGCCCAGCACCATGGCCGACGTGGTCATGAGAATGGGGCGCAGCCGCAGCGTGGCCCCTTCGACGATGGCATCAAGCCGCGTGCGGCCTTCCTCCTGCAACCGG
>JBBQNU010000181.1:0-5765 GCA_038330285.1 Hyphomicrobiales bacterium
AATTGCTCGGCGGCGTCATCGCCGGAGCCCTGCAAGGCGTAAAGGCGAAGGTGGCCAGCATCGCCGTGGAAATTCCCGCCAAAACCAAAGTGAAAGCGGAAGACGCTGCCGCCCTTATTGCTTCAGGGGCCAGCCTCCGCGTTTACAGTTTTGATTCCTACAAGACCAAGAAGCCGGAAAAGAATGGCGCGATTGACGAGTTGATCATTCTGTCTTCGGTAGCTGCCAAAGCAAAAAAGTCTTTTGAGCCTTTGAGCGCCGTTCGTGAAGGCGTTCACCTGGCTCGGAATCTCGTCAATGAGCCCGCCAACATCCTTTTCCCCATTGAATTCGCCGCCCGTGCCAAGGCGCTGGGCAAGAGCGGCGTGCAAGTCGAAATCCTGGATGCTGCTCAAATGAAAAAACTCGGCATGGCCGCTTTGCTCGGCGTGGCCCAGGGCTCGCCCCACGAGGCGCGCCTCGTGGTCATGAAATGGAATGGCGGCAAGAAAGGTGACAAGCCCGTGGCCTTTATCGGCAAGGGCGTCACCTTTGATACCGGCGGCATTTCCATCAAACCTGCGGCAGGCATGGAAGACATGAAAGGTGACATGGGGGGTGCGGCCTGCGTCACCGGCCTGATGCTGGCGCTCGCCAAGCGCAAGGCCAAGGTCAACGCTATCGGCGCCATTGGAATTGTCGAAAATGCCATTGACGGCAAGGCCCAGCGCCCCGGCGATGTGGTAAAATCCATGTCCGGCCAAACCATTGCCGTGCTCAACACCGATGCTGAAGGCAGGCTCGTTCTCGCCGATGTGCTCTGGTATATCCAGGACCGCTTCAAGCCGAAATTCATGGTGAACCTGGCGACATTGACCGGCGCCATTCTCGTGGCGCTTGGCAAGGAACATGCCGGGCTCTTTTCCAACAATGATGAATTGTCCGCGCGCCTGTCTGAGGCCGGCAACGCCACGGGCGAAAAGGTCTGGCGCATGCCCCTGACCGCTGAATATGACAAGCTGATCGACCATGACGTGGCCGACATGAAGAACATCGGCGGCCGCCATGCAGGCTCTATTACCGCCGCGCAATTCCTCCAGCGCTTCGTGAACAAGGTTCCCTGGGCCCATCTCGACGTGGCCGGAACCGCCATGGATTCCATCAAGTCGCCCATCAACCAGAGCTGGGCCTCAGGCTGGGGCGTGCGCCTCCTCAACCGCCTGGTGGCGGAGCATTACGAGAAGTAGTTCACTCCGCCAGCGGCGGCGCGCTGGTTGATGTAAACTCTGGATTCTTGGGAAGTGCGTTTGTACGCCGCCGGCCCAAGGCCTCGGCAGTTTTGCTGCCGGCATTGACCACGTCGAATTTCGCCCGGGCAGTTTCCACATAATCCCGGTTGGCAATCGCCCATGAGCCTACTTGCTTGAGGGGCGCAATCAGCGTGCGGCCCACTTCGGTCAATTCATAGTCCACCCGTGGCGGAATGGTGGGAAACACCGTCCGCGTGACCAATCCATCACGCTCCAGCCCGCGGAGCGTCAAAGACAGCATGCGCTGGGAGATGGCGCTCACCGCCCGGCGGATCTCATTGAAGCGCATGGGTCCGTTGGACAGGAGATTGACGATGTAAACCGTCCACTTGTCCCCGATGCGGGCCAGCACATCCGCCACCGCCCGGCAATTGCCGCTATCATCGGTGATACCCGGTTCCATAAATGTGCCTCCTTGTGTTACAAATGATAGTTTCATATTTAGTGTGGGTAACATTACGATACCAGAGAACAAATAGCAACTGCGCTCTGGAAATTCAACCCATACACAAGGAAACCATCATGAACAGTCTCTGGGACCCCGTAAAACTTGGAAATATCACCCTGCCGCATCGGTTTGCCATGGCTCCGATGACCCGAAGCCGTGCCAAACCGGATGGCAGCCCCGGCGATCTGGCCGCGGAATATTATGCCCAGAGGGCCTCGCTTGGCCTAATCATAACCGAAGGCACCCAGCCATCCGACGATGGCCAAGGCTATACGACAACCCCCGGAATCTACACCGATGCCCATGTCGCGGGCTGGAAAAAGGTGACCTCGGCGGTCCATAAGGCAGGCGGAAAGATATTCTTCCAGATCATGCATGCCGGCCGGATGGCTCACCCGGACAACACCCCCCACCACCGGCAGCCGGTCGCCCCTTCAGCCGTGGCTCCCGGCCAGCAGATGTTCACCCCCACAGGGATGCAGGATGCCCCGACCCCGCGGGCCCTGACCACCGAAGAAGTCAAGGCGACCGTGCAGGATTTCCGCTACGCCGCCAGGCGCGCCATCGAGGCCGGTGCCGACGGCGTCGAAATCCACGGTGCAAACGGCTATTTGATACAGCAGTTCTTCGCCCCAAATGCTAATCTCCGTACCGATGAATACGGTGGCTCGATTGAAAATCGCGCCCGCTTCGCCCTTGAAGTGGCCGCGGCGGTGGCGGCAGAAATCGGCGCTGAGCGCACCGGCATCCGCCTTTCGCCTCTCAACACGGCAGGTGGCCTGGCCGAAGGCCCCGACGCTGGCGATCTCTATCGTTACCTCGTCCCCGAACTGAACAAGCTCAACCTCGCTTACCTGCACATCCTGCATACGGGCGACGAAAAGCTGGTGCAGGACCTGCGCAACGCCTGGACGCAGTCATTTCTGGTAAACCGTCCGAATGCAAACACAGAAAACCTCGATCAGGATGTGAAAACCGGATTGGCGGATTTGGTCCCGGTGGGAAAAATGGCGCTGGCCAATCCGGACTTTGTCGAACGGTTCCGTAAAGGCGCGGAGCTCAATGCTCCCGATGTTGCAACCCTGTTCGGCGGAGGCGCCAAGGGCTACGTCGACTACCCTGCTTTGGCCTAGAAACCGACCTAAGCAAAGGTCCCGGGACCTCCGCTAGGCGGTCCCGGTAGGCCCGCAGGCCGAGATAATAATTTACGATCGCATCCTCATAGCGCTTGGTGCTCGCTGCAAGCGCGGCGTCATCAATTTTTCCGTTCCGGAAATCCCGCTCTGAAATTTTCCTGTCTTTCTCAACCCCGCGCCGCGAATCTTCAAGCAGGCGCCGAACCCCTTCCAGTTCAGGCCGCAGGGCGTCCTTCATTTCTATGCCGAGAAGCGAAATGCCGTAGAGCGGGTTGGCTCCGTCCGCGATCACGCCCTCTCCCGCATAGTCCACCTTGGCAACACATTGGCTGGGTGCTGGCTTGGCGGGAGCGCAAACCGCGCTGCAACTCTGCGCGGTTCCAGTTGTGCAACAATTACACAAGCTCGCGGCATTCACCGGCGCCGATGCCAATAACAGACCCAAGCCGGCCAAACCCAAAAATATCCGCATTGCTCATCCCCCACAGAATCACCAGCGAACACTAGCGTGAAAAGCCAGTCGAGCAAACTTTCGCGCTTGATATCAGGGGACGGCTGGGCTCAAACGGCCCATGGCCGAAATCATGTTCTATCACCTCGAGCACAAGCCCTGGGAGCAGGTGTTGCCCAGACAGCTTGCCACCGCCCTGGAGCGCGGCTGGCGCTGCGTGGTTCAGGTTGGACGTGAAGAGCGTGTTGAAGAGGTTTCAGAGATATTGTGGAAAAATGAGGCGGATGTATTTCTCACCCATGGCTGCAAAGCCGATGGCAAGGCCGACCGGCAGCCGGTCTGGCTGACCGCGGAAACCGATAATCCCAATGCCGCCACCGTAAGGTTTTTCATTGAAGGCGCCGCCATTGGTGATGTGGCCGGGCTCACCCGCGCCGCCATCCTGTTTGATGGCCGCGATGAAGCCGCCGTGGCAACGGCGCGCACCGATTGGAAGCGCCTGAAGGCCGAGGGCCACGACATTTCCTACTGGCAGCAGGACGAAAACCACCGCTGGCAGAACAAGTCGAAGGCCGAGAACTGAAGCAGTTCAGGAAGAAGCTTTTCCTGAACCGAGCCATAGAATTGTCAGGCCAAGCATCGTGGAAAGCACTGACCCCGCTATGACCCCAACCCTCACCGCATCGATCTGGGCGGCCGTGTCAAAGGCGAGAGTCCCGATGAACAGGCTCATGGTGAAGCCAATGCCGGCAAGACAGCCAACCCCCACCACGTGCATCCACGTTGCCTTCTCGGGCAAGTTTGCCAAGCCAAGGGAGACGCAAGCGAACACGGCCAGGAGAATGCCCAGAGGCTTGCCAAGCACCAGGCCCGCAGCAATGCCAACCGGCAGGGGAGACATAAGTGCCTCCATCGATAATCCGGCCAGCGGTATGCCCGCATTTGCGAATGCAAACAGAGGCAGGATCAGGAATTTCACATAAGGGTGGAGGCCTTCCTCCAGCGCGTGGATGAAGCTGGATCCGTCCGTGCGCAGCAGCGGAATGGTCATGGCCAGAGCAACGCCCGACAACGTGGCATGGACCCCAGACTCTAGGACGAACACCCACATGGCAAGGCCGAGGAACAAATAGGGCGCGGTTCTGTCCACCCGCAGACGATTGAGAACAATAAGTCCCGCAAGAGCAACGCCAGCCAGGCCCAACCCGATAAGCGAGACGTCCGAGGCATAGAAAATTGCGATGATGATAATTGCGCCAACGTCATCCAGGGTCGCCAGGGTGAGCAAGAAGACTTTCAATGACAGCGGCACGCGCGTGCCCACGAGGGCCAATACCCCAAGCGCAAAGGCGATATCGGTTGCAGCCGGAATGGCCCAGCCCTGCAAGGTCTCTGCATTGCCCCAGTTAACGAAAGCATAGATCAAGGCAGGCATCAGCATGCCGCCAAGTGCTGCGATAGCGGGCAGGATGATTTGTTCGCGCGATGACAGGTTCCCCTCCAGCACCTCACGTTTGATTTCCAGTCCCACGAGGAAGAAGAAAATGGCCATGAGCCCGTCGTTGACCCAGTGGACCAGGGTCTTGTCCAATCCGATTGGGCCGATTTGGACCGAGACTGGCAGCTCAAGAAAATAGTCGTAAGATTCGGCAAAGCCGATGTTTGTCAGAAGGAGTGCGGCAGCGGCCGCAGTCACAAGTGCGAGTCCCGCAGTGGCCTCATGGTTTATAAAGCGCGAAAGGGGTGACTGGTCGTTCATTTCAGAACAGCGCCGCATTGATGAAAAGATGGGTGGCAATGCTCGCCGCATATCCCAGCGCAATCGCCCAGCTCCATTTCAGGTGGCTGAAGAACGTATACTGCCCGGGTGCTTGCCCCATCAGGGCAACGCCGGCTGCGGAGCCGATGGAAAGCAGGCTTCCGCCGACGCCCGCCGTCAGCGTGACGAGAAGCCATTGGCCATGGCTCATGGCCGGGTCCATGGTGAGAACGGCAAACATCACGGGGATGTTGTCGACCACAGCCGACAGCAGTCCGATGGCAATGTTCGCGGTTGTTGCCCCCAAATCAATGTAGAGAAACTGGCTGGCCATAGCGAGATAGCCCATGACGCCGAGCCCGCCTACGGCAAATATGATGCCGAAGAAGAACAGCAGCGTGTCCCATTCAACCCTTTCGATTTGCTTGAAGGAGTTCAGCACCATGTCATCGTTGCCGAGGCGCGCCCCTTTGCGCTGCAGAAAGTAGGACCAGACCTGCAGGTAGCCCAAACCCAGCATCATGCCCATCGCTGGGGGCAGATGCAGGAAGTTCCGGAACGAAACGGCGGTAGCGATCGTCAACGCAAAAAGGACAATCACGCCTCTGGCCCCTGGCTTGGTGCGCACGGTTTGCGCGTGGGCCGCCGGTGTCTTGTGCGGAATTCCAAATTGCATAATGGC
>JBBQNU010000182.1:0-5731 GCA_038330285.1 Hyphomicrobiales bacterium
CACAATGGCCGCAACATCTGGCCGCAGGATATTGAATGGGCTGCCGAGCAGGTTGAACCTCTCAAGTCCGGTGACGTAGCGGCGTTTGCGGTTGAAGGCGACGATGGCGATGATGATGTTGTCGTGCTCGTTCAGTGCCGCGCTACTACCGAGGCTGAGATTGAAAAGCTGCGGCGCGAAGTATCGGCCGTGGTGCATCACAGCGCGGGCATTGAATGCGCCGTGGTTCTGGTGCCGCCAAAGAGCCTGCCATTCACCTCGTCGGGAAAGCTTTCACGGGCCGGCGCCAAGCAGAAATTTGTGTCCGGTGAACTGGTTGAGATTGCCCAACGGGCACCCCAAGCGGCTGAATTTCTGGCCGCTGCCCAATAAACGTAGACGAAGCCTGCCATGCCCTTAAAAATAGCCCTCACTGGAGCCACGGGATTTGTTGGCCGCGCCGTGGTTTCCACCTCCATGGCCAAATCCTGGCAGCTGTCGGCGCTGGTGCGCGATCCGGCACGGGCCGACTTGAATTCAACCGTGCGGCAGGTTCAGGGTGATTTGCTGAACAAGGCCGCCCTTGATGAACTCATTAGGAATGCCGATGCCGTCATCCATATCGCGGGCGTCATCGGGGCGCTCAGCCGCGATGAATTTTTTCTGGCCAATGAGCAGGGTTCGCGGGCGGTTGCGGAAGCGGCGGCGCGCAATGGCGTGAAGCGCTTCGTGCATATTTCCTCGCTTGCGGCGCGGGAGCCCGGGCTTTCCATGTATGGAGCCAGCAAGCGCGCGGGTGAAGTCGCGGTGGAAGAATTCAAGACCCGGATGTCGGTTGTCGTCCTGCGGCCGCCCGCCGTGTATGGGCCCGGCGACCGGGGAACCCTGCCGCTGCTGCGCTCGCTCACACAGCCATTCGCCGTCATTCCGGGCACCAGCACCTCACGCTTCTCGCTCATTTATGTGGATGACCTGGCCCGCATTATTGTGGAAGCCGCCGAAGCCACAAGAACCGGCGTGGTTGAATTGGATGACGGATACCGGCAGGGTTATGGCTGGAAAGACCTGGCACAAATTGCCTCCGCCAATGAACAAAAGAGCATAAAACCCATTTTTCTGCCCAAGTCTGTTGCGATGGCTGTTGGCGTTGGTGTTGAAGCCTTTGCGAAATTGAGGGGCAGGCTGCCCTTTGTGTCTCCTGACAAGATCCAGCAGCTCTATTTCGGCGATTGGGTTGCGCGCGGCGAGGGCTGGCCCCTGCAAGAGCCGGTCGGTTTCGCGCAAGGCTTCAAATCAACCGTGGACTGGTACCGCAAGGCGCAATGGCTGCCGGAGCGGTTCGGTACGCGCAAAATTGTAGCATAAGAGAGATCATGACTGCCTCACCGGAAACCATCGACCAGATCTGCAAACTGCTGGAGCCCTTCAACTCCACCGGCAAGGTGCTGACACCGGATACGGAGATTTCGTCTGACCTCAATATCGATTCGGTTGCGGTGATGGATTTTGTCATGGAAGTTGAAGACCATTTTGACATTGAAATCCCGCTGAATGTCGTGTCGGAAACGCACAGCATCCGCGATCTCGCCGCCGTTGTTGATGCCCGTGTAAAGAAGGCCTGATGCCATGATTGATTTACTCGACAAGCACAAGACCATTGCCGAACGCCACGCCCGCATGATGAGCATGGGGGTGGATGCGGTGGGCCTCACCAATGACAAGATCCTGTCGCCGACGCGGGCCATGATCAATGGCCGCGAGACGATCCTTGCCGGCACGAACAACTACATGGGCATCACCTTTGATCCGGATTGCATCAAGGCGGGCCAGCAGGCCATGGCGGAATTCGGCACGGGCACCACGGGCTCGCGCATTGCCAATGGCAGCTATGCCCTGCACAAGGAGCTTGAGGCGGAGCTCGCAAGGTTCCTGAAGCGCAAGCATTGCATTGTCTTCACCACTGGCTATCAGGCCAACCTGGGCATGATGTCCGGGCTTGCGGGGCCGAAGGACACGATTTTTTTGGACGCTGACTCGCATTCCTCCATCTATGACGGTTGCACCCTGTCGGGCGCCAAGCTGGTGCGATTTCGCCACAATGATGCAACGGATCTGGATAAGCGGCTGGCGCGCTCGGAAGGCGAAGAGGGCGGGAGGCTTGTGGTTGTCGAGGGAATCTATTCGATGCTGGGCGACCGCGCACCGCTGGCTGATTTCGTTGCGGTCAAGAAGAAGCATGGCTTTCAGCTTCTCGCCGATGAGGCTCATTCCTTTGGTGTGCTCGGGCCCCATGGCCGCGGCCTTGCCGATGAGGCTGGCGTTGAGGACGATATTGATTTCATCGTCGGCACCTTCTCAAAGAGTGTTGGCGCCATTGGCGGATTCGGGGCGGGCAACCACCCCCTGTTTGAAACGCTGCGCTACGCCATGCGGCCCTACATGTTCACGGCCTCATCGTCGCCGGCTTCCATTGCCACATCGCTTGCCGCCATCAAGAAGCTGGCGGCTGAACCGGAACGTCGCGACCGCCTGCGGGCCAATTCGGCCAGGCTTTTTGCCGGTTTCAAGGGCCTGGGTCTTGATATGGGTTGTGACACGGTGAGTCCGGTGATTGCGGTGAAATGTGCCGATGAGGTTTCGGCCATTGCCATGTGGAACGCCCTTCTCGAAGCGGGCGTCTATGTAAACATCGCCCTGCCGCCGGGCACGCCGAGCAAGCTGTGTCTGCTCCGCTGTTCCGTATCGGCGGCGCACAGTTTTGACGACATTGACAAGATCATCGCGCTGTTCGGCAAGGTCGTGGCAAGCCGCGCTGCGGCCTAGCGAATAGCGCCCTTGCGCAGCAAAGCGGGAAGCAGCAGCAGTCCGGCGATGATGGGGTGCCTTCGCTGCCAGCCGGTGAGAATGATTTTTTCTCCTGAATGCCGCTCGATTTTCCAGACGATGTAATCAGCCCCGCCCTGGAAGGTGAAGGCGGCCTTGATCAGGCGCAGCACGGACCAGCCTTTGCCCGCCAGCCGGCGCAGGGTTTGGTTGGCGTGAATTGGCGTTTCCGAAGCCAGAAGCCTTGCTGCTTCCCTGTAGTATTCGGGCGCTGAGGACACAATGCCGGCGGCGCGATTGGTTTTCTCGGAGCGGAATTCCGATTGGTAGGTAGCATTGAAGCCTGCGGACCAGATGGCGAGCGGGTCGGCTTCGGCTGTCAGGGCCTTGGCATTGGCAAAGCCGGTTCGCAACGCCTCGGAGATGCTGGCCACCACATCATCCCGGCTCTTGTCATCACGCGCATAGACGAGGGCTGAGGGTTGCGCGAAGCGGGCCCAGAAGTAGGGGTTGCCCGTTTCCCGCGTCATCCATTTGGCAAAGAGCCGCGAAGGGAGAAGCGCATATTTGGCGCGCAGGCGCTGGCCGTCCAGCTCCGTCTCGGCATAGTAGACGTTCGGCGGAACAATGCAGCAGGCGACGCGGCTGATAATGTTCGGGCTGACGCCGGAAAAATTTTCCGCAAGCACATAAAAATCCATCAGCGTGTCGGCTACCGCAACACCCCGCAGACATGAGCCGTAGGCGAGGATGGCCACCGCTCCCGGGTGCCGCAGGCGCAGGACAACCGCCATCGCGTGAATCTCCGGCGGCACGTCGCGGGCCAACGAAGCCCTGCAGAATTCCTTCAGATTTTCTGGCGTGGTCATCAGCCGCAGAGATAGGTGAAAACCGTGCCGGTTTCCACCTTCAAGGGCTCATTTTCCGGCGCATCAAAGAATTCGCCGTCAATCACGAAGCTGATGGGGCAGGTGATTTCCAGCCTGGCACTGGAAAAACTCACTGCCCCTTCCGGCATTTTCCGGTTCTCGCCAGCGTACATGATGGGCAGGAGCCAGCGGGAAATGCTGGGCACGGGGTAGGGGAAAATCGACGTTCGGATAGGTCCAAGTTTCGGGCCCCAGAAGGGCCGCGCCCCCAGAATGAGTTTTTCGAGGGTGGTGGAGAATGCCAGAAGCTGGGTTCCGCTGCTGAATTCCCGCCCATCGCTGGTCACCCGAATGGGAAAGGGGCGGTCAAAGCGGGTGACATCATGGGGATTGGGTTTGGTGAACATGGTGCGGCCGGCGGCGCTGGCAAGGGTTGCGAACGTCGCCCAGTTTCCCTTGACGCCTTTGGCGTTGAAAACCCGCTGGCAGAACTGCGTGGCTTCGGACGCGGCCCCGGTTCCCAAAAACATGCCGTGCCGCGGCCGGCCATCGCGGGGATTGACCACCCGCAGGGTGGGGCGCTCACGCAGCTGTTTTGCCTCCAGCCGCATGATGTAATCAGCCTGGGCCCGCAGCCCCCTGTGCGGAAAGCCGAGATCGGCGGCGGTCATGTTGGTGGTGCCGTGGGGCAGAAGGCTGAGGCGCGGAATGACTTTGAAGGGCTTGCGCTCCACCAGGTCCGTTTGAACGGCGTGAATGGTGCCATCGCCGGAACTGATGAACAGGTCGGTCACGCCATCGCTGGCGAACTCATCGAGAAAGCCCGGAAGCTGCTCAAACCTCTCAAGCACGCGGATTGAAACCGCCGCGTTGTTTGCCAGCATGTCAACCAGGGTCAGGCCCTTGCCGCTGGATTTTCCGGAGCTGGGATTGATCAGCAGGCCTGCGCGTTTCACGGCCTGGTCATCCACGAGGTGAGCGGGCCGGTGCGGCGTTTCGCGGCGAAGGCCTGGAGCAATTGCAACACATGAAGGGCGAGGCAAATCACCGTCCAGCCCGCCACCGCCAGCAGGCCCCAGTCGGGCTTCGCAAGGACGGTGAAGAGCGTGAGCAAAACAAGGTTGGGGTTCCGGCGCGCCGTGACCTGGCGGAAGAGCGTATCGATGGAGCGCCAGATGTGAATCTCGAGGCCCAGCCATTTGATGGCAATGCCTTCAATCGCGCGCTGCAATATGTAGCCGCCCAGAATGGCCGCCATCACGCTCCAGAACACGGTGTTGCTCCACTGGGTGCCGGTGGCCAGCAGGCCATAGCCCCAGGCAACATACCAGAAGGGCGGGTGGACGAGATCAATGCCGTGATCGAAATAGTCGCCCAATTTGCTGGAGGTGAGCGTAGTGCGGGCGAGCTTGCCGTCGACGGTGTCAAGAAAAGTCATGGCCCAGGCGGCGATGAGGCCGGGAACAAACTGGCCCTTGAGAAAAAACCAGAACGCCAAGACGGTCATGAGGGCAGCGATTGTTGTCACCATGTTGGGTGTTACGCCACGGGGCGCCAGAAAGCGCGTGGCATGGAACGCCGGCACGGGCCACAGGTGCTTGGTGATGACATCGGTGGCGCCCTTGTAAGTGCCCATGAACATGCGCCATTCGATGGCGCTGCGGTTTTCGGGCGTGACAATCATGGCATAGGGCGTTTCACGCTTGCGCAGCGATTTCCAGAATTCCATGTCAAGCTGTGAAGGCGCGCGCGCCAGCAGTTTTGCCGCTGCATATGGCTTGGTTCCGCGCAGGACTTCGATGGCCAAGGAAACTTCGCTGCCGCGAACGCTGGCGGCAATGGGCATTGGGTTTCCTGTGCTATCACTCAGGAGCAGAAAATTTGGCCGCTTGAGCAGGACAGGAATAAGGGGCTGGTCAATCACCGCATCGCCGCGCACCAGGATGACGGGACCGTTGTGCGTGGCTGCTTCTTCTTCACTCACGGTCTGAGTGAGGCCGGCGATAGCGAATTGTTTTCTCAGCCGTTGCGCCAGTGACAGGGACCACAATTTCTGTTCC
>JBBQNU010000183.1:0-5730 GCA_038330285.1 Hyphomicrobiales bacterium
AGTGGCCCCATCGCGCC
The DNA here is from genome assembly GCA_038330285.1 of Hyphomicrobiales bacterium. Lineage (GTDB taxonomy): Bacteria > Pseudomonadota > Alphaproteobacteria > Rhizobiales > Aestuariivirgaceae > Aestuariivirga. The sequence continues at coordinate 18 of JBBQNU010000183.1, forward strand.
GCATGGCATCGGCTTCGCTTGCCAGAGTATCCGTGGCGATTTTCAGTTCATCCAGGAACTTGGCATTGCCGATGACAATGCGTTTCCTGTCCACCATGCCAATGGCGCCTTTGCCAGAGGGTGAGTCGAATCCCATGACCTTGGCGATTGTGAGCTTGCGCGATTCAGCTGCCGCAACAATGGCTGCAGCCAACGGATGTTCACTTGCCTTTTCAACCGATGCAGCGAGCCCCAAGAGTTCGTTTTCATCTTGATTGTTGATCGTGGCAATAGCCGTGACCGAGGGCTTGCCTTCCGTGAGCGTTCCGGTCTTGTCGACGACGATTGTATCGACCTTTTCCATGCGCTCCAGCGCCTCGGCGTCACGGATCAGAACCCCGGCCTGGGCCCCGCGACCTACACCCACCATGATCGACATGGGCGTGGCAAGGCCAAGCGCACAGGGACAAGCGATAATGAGAACAGCCACGGCGGCCACCAGGCCATAGGCCAATCGTGGTTCCGGTCCCCACAGGGACCAGGCGGCGAAGGCCAGAACGGCAACGGCTATTACGATGGGAACGAACCAACCGGACACCTGGTCCGCCAGTCGTTGGATAGGAGCCCGGCTTCTCTGAGCATCCGATACCATCTGCACGATACGAGCCAGCATGGTCTCGCTGCCTATTTTCTCAGCCCGCATGACAAAGCCACCGCTGGCATTTAGTGTGCCTCCAATTACCTTGGCACCCACGTCTTTGCTGACTGGCATGGATTCACCCGTCACCATGGATTCATCGAGTGACGAGCGGCCTTCAGTAATCTCGCCATCCACCGGCACTTTCTCGCCGGGACGCACTCGCAACAAATCACCCACGGCGATATGCTCAAGGGCCACGTCCTCGTCATTGCCGTCAGCGCCCACCCGTCGGGCCGTTTTTGGAGCAAGTCCGAGAAGCGCCTTAATAGCGCCCGAGGTCCGGTCACGAGCTCGGAGCTCGAGCATCTGCCCAAGCAGCACAAGAACCGTGATGACAGCCGCCGCTTCAAAATAGACCGAGACTGCGCCGTCCATCTGGCGAAATGCCATAGGAAATATTTGCGGTACAAGGGTTGCCACCACGCTGAAGGACCAGGCAACGCCGGTGCCAAGCGCAATCAGCGTGAACATGTTGAGATTGCGGGTGAGTAGCGATTGCCAACCACGTGCGAAGAATGGCCAGCCAGCCCACAGAACAACGGGTGTTGCCAGGACGAACTGAATCCAATTGGACAACTGCTGACCCAGCATCATTGTCAATCCGGTCAAATGTCCGCCCATTTCAAGAATTAGAACGGGAACTGCTAGCGCGAGCCCAACCCAGAAACGCCGTGTCATGTCGATGAGTTCATGATTGGGGCCGCTGTCGGCAGTTACCATCAAGGGCTCCAGCGCCATGCCGCAGATCGGGCAAGACCCCGGTCCCTCCTGGCGTATCTCCGGATGCATGGGACAGGTGTAGATGGTGCCCGCAGGTACCGGCACAGCGGGCTCGGTGCTCGCCCCAAGATATTTTGCCGGATCGGCCAGGAACTTCGTTTTGCAGCCTGCCGAACAGAAATAATAGTCGTGGCCCTTATGGTCGGCCTTGTGCTTGGCCGTCATGGGGTCAACGCTCATGCCGCAAACCGGATCGACTACTGCAGCAGTCAGCACTGCATGATCCTTATGGCCATGATGATGGCCCTTGTGGTCACAGGAACAATCCGAACCGTCCTCATGTTTGGAGCTTTGCAGTTCGTTTTTCATAGAAATCTCCTTTTCCACGTGTAAACCGGGCGGGGGTATATCATTGCTTGACAAGTATACCCCTCATAGGTATATGTCAAGCATGAACACAGAAGCCAAAATTGCCATTCAAAAGCGTCTCAATCGCATTGAAGGTCAGGTAAGAGGTCTTTCCCGCATGGTTGACGAGGATCGCTACTGCATTGACATAGTGACGCAGATTTCAGCGGTGCGCGCCGCGCTTCGTCGTGCTGAAGAGGAAATTCTTCGCGATCACGTCGGCCATTGTGTCGAGCATGCAATTACGAGTGGTAACAAGGCCGAGCAGCGTAGAAAGATATCTGAAATCATCGATGTTCTGGGACGCAGTGATAGATAATGTTTTTTCACTTTGCTGCCCCTTTAACGCCTCGCAGCGTTAACAGTAGGTGATTCAGTTGGGCATGAGTGAGCGAATTCGAACTGCATCAACCAAGTGGCTCCCCATTGCCGTGCTTTTTGGCATTGCACTAGCCCCCGTTGCCATTTTGCAAATGCGCGAAACTCTCGCACCTTTTCTTTCCGAAGTGCCGCTACTCCGAGTTCATAAGAAGCCCATTTTGCTTCAGCCATTCACGTTTGTTGACGGCAGTGGGCGTCAGCGCAGCTTATCGGACTATAAAGGACAGCATGTACTTGTAAACGTCTGGGCTACTTGGTGTCCGCCTTGCCGAAAGGAAATGCCCGCCTTGGATCGGCTTCAGGCAAAGCTTGGCGCTAGTCCGGAACCTCAAGTTCTCGCGATTTCCGTCGACGCGATCAGCTTTGAACAACTGCAGGCTTTCTATTCGGTCAATAAAATTCGCAATCTGGCCATTTTTAATGGCAAAGAAAGCGAAATTCTTGCTGCTACTGGAATTGGAGGGCTTCCGACCACGATGCTGATTGACCATGACGGAAATGAAATAGCTCGTTTGATTGGCCCTACCATCTGGGATGCTCCCGAACTGATGGACCAACTGTCTGCGCTGACTTCCGCAGGCGCACAAACCCCTGAGGTCAAATATAAAGTGGTAAATTAAAATACTAACAGTAGTCAGGAAAGAATTGTGGATACAAATAAAATTCTTATCGCGGTAGCTGCCATTGTCGCAATTGGTGCCGTCGCATATACCCAACAGCCAGATGGCGGTCCGGATCCAATGGGGAGTATGGACCATTCAACAATGAGTATGGCCACTACGGGTGGAACCGCTTCAACCAAGGCTTATGAAGTTGCCATGGCGGCGATGATGAAAGATATGAACATGCCATATACCGGAAGACCGGATATGGACTTTGTGCAAGGCATGATGCCCCATCATCAAGGCGCAATCGACATGGCAAAGGTCGCATTGCAATACGGGAAAGACCCGGAGATCAAATCCCTCGCTGAAAATGTTATCACCGCTCAACAGGGTGAAATCGCGTTCATGAAATCTTGGCTGGACAAAGTTGACCAAGCCTCCCTTGTGGTCAACCCTGATTCTACCAAAGGTTACGAGGAGGCCATGGCAAAGTTAGAGAAGAACATGACGATGGCATACACTGGCGATGCAGATGTTGATTTCGTAAATGGTATGATCCCGCATCATCAGGGAGCAATCGATATGGCAAAAGTCGCGATTCAGTATGCCAAGGTACCTGAGATACTGAATCTGGCTCAAGATGTTGTGACCGCTCAGGAAGGCGGAATATCATTTATGACCGGTTGGCTTGCAAAGAACGGAAAGTGAAGGTCACTTCTTTCCGGAGCCATGAGATTCCGAGTTCTTTGGCCATGGCCATAGCATTACTGCAAGGCGTGATCGACCGATTGAGGGCAATCGCTGGAAACCTGCTTTCATATGAAAGATGAGAAGAACGGCAATGATGCACGACAGTGCGATATGCAGATTGATGATTACATTGTGGATAGAATGATCAAGCCGGATCAGGGTGGGCATTGGAAATGACCCGAAGAGAACCCCTGATGGGCCGAATGGTGGCTTTTGGAAGACAACGAGCCCCAAAAGTCCCGCAATAAAAACTATGAGTAACAACGTCAATTTGATCCAATGAGCAAATAATTGTCTAATTGATGTTAGGAAATTACCCTTAAACAAAAGTACCAACCTGGCTGCGGTTGCAACTAGCAATAGGATACCAATCGATAGGTGCCAATTCATCCATGAGCCAGGAAATAAACGCGCTGTGAGTCCAAGTCCTGACGTCAATGACGTTAACAACAGAAAAATCACCCACAGAGCCGATGTCCAATGCAAAACCCAAACAGTAATCAATGGAGAGGGTTTGGGCGCTGCTTTGACAGGCGAATTCCCCTTTGTGAGATTTCTAGTATCTTTCGACGTCATATAAATTTACTCGTCTTTGGAGAAATCAGTCTCTCAAAACTATGGTGCGGGAAACAGCTCATGTGTCATACCCGCCAAACGATAACTGACCAATCCTATCCACTCGTGTGCAGCAAGATCAACTTGCGAAAGCCCTTCCGCAATTGATTCCTGTATTCTGCTGAAGTCTTCGCGGCCACGTGTGTGGTAGTCAACTGGATAAGGGAGAGCAAGAAAATTTGCAGCTCTAAAACAAGCAACCGCCCTCGGCATGTGTGAAGCAGACGTCACCAAAAGCCAGATATCACTCAATTTTGGATTGGCTAGTATCGCACTCTCCAAAGCGTTCTCGCACGTATTGCGCGACTTAGTTTCAAGTTCCAATCGTGTCTCCGAAATTCCCATTGCGATCATTGCCTGCCGCGCAATTGACGACTCGCTCATTTCATTTGGATGGCCGGATCCACCCGAGAGGATAATTCGCGCGGCAGGGAATTTATTTGAAAGTTCGACAACTGCTGTAATGCGCTCAGCCTGGTCGTTCCAAGCCTCGCTACCGCGGGCCTGCGTAATATGAATGTCCACAGCACCCCCAAGCATTACTATTCCCGTAATGGCGGAGGGTGGCTCTTGCTTGGGAAACCGCTCTTCTAGGGTTATAAGCAGTGCAGGGCCAAGTGGTGACCAACCTGCCAGACCAATACCAACTAAGGCGATCGAGAGAAGTGACAGGCCAGTTTTGGACCACCGTAATAGTGTCAACGTTAAACCGAGCAAGCAAATGATCAATAACAAGTTTGACGGTGTAAGGACAAATGCGAGCGCCTTGGAAAGTACAAAAAACATAATTTGCGACCTAGTTTGAATTCATACGAAGATCGGAATCTATTTCTGCGTGGTTACTTGCCTGTTATAGCGGCATTGCTTAGTGCGCTACCAAAATTGATAGTGCCCCCACGCCGCGATGGTTTATCCCCTAGGAAAAATCATAACGAAACGTGTAACATGTATGCACGGCCAGCAGCGATAAATCAATTTAAGGTTGGACAAATGAAAACAATTCAAAAACTCACGTTCGCAAGTTCTATGTTTGTAGTTTTGGGAATTTCGCTCGGTACAATCTCGCCGGCCTTTACAGAAACTTTGGAACAACTTGGCAGTAGGACCCACTACCATGGTATTGCCTTCGCGAGGTCTGGCACGACAACGCTGCTACTTGCCTCACATCATGGACTTTTTGCATTGACTAAAGACGGCGGAACTTCGTTAGTTTCACCGGTTCAGGACTATATGGGGTTTTCCCCTAATCCTGCTGATCCGCTGAGTTACTATGCAAGTGGACATCCACCTGGAGGCGGGAATTCTGGATTTCTGGAAAGCACCGACGGAGGCACCAGCTGGAAGCAAATTTCATCAGGTGAGGGAGGGCCCGTGGATTTTCATCAAATGGACGTTAGTCCTGCCGATCCTAGAACAATTTATGGCAGCTTTGGTCAGTTACAAGTTAGCCGCGATGCAGGCAAAAATTGGTCGATTGCAGGCACGCCGCCCGCTGGGCTGATTTCTCTGGCCGCCTCCAGAGTTAGTTCGGATCAACTATATGCAGCCACTAAGA
>JBBQNU010000184.1:0-5702 GCA_038330285.1 Hyphomicrobiales bacterium
ACTGACGCTCACCACCAATGGCAGCCAGCTTGCGAAATATGCCGCCGAGCTTGCGGCCCACGGGGTGCGCCGGATCAATGTGTCGGTGGATACGCTCGACGCCACCAAGTTCAAGCAGATTACCCGCTGGGGCGATCTTGCCAAAGTGAAAGAAGGCATCCGCGCCGCGCAGGCCGCGGGCTTGGCGATCAAGATCAATGCCGTGGCGCTCAAGGGTGTCAACGAGCAGGAAATGCCGGACATGATCCGCTGGTGCGGCGATGAGGGCATGGACCTGACACTCATCGAAACCATGCCGCTCGGCGACATCGAGGGTGACCGCACCGATCAATACCTGCCGCTCTCGGTGGTGCGGGCCCAGTTGATGGACCAGTTCACCCTGGAAGACATCCCCTACAAGACCGGCGGGCCGGCGCGCTATGTCAAAGTGAAGGAAACCGGCGGCAGGCTCGGCTTCATCACGCCGCTTACCCACAATTTCTGCGAGAGCTGCAACCGGGTGCGGCTCACCTGCACCGGCACGCTCTACATGTGCCTCGGCCAGGAGGACGCCGCCGATCTCCGGGGGCCTTTGCGCGCCTCGGAAGGCAATGAGCTTCTCAGCACCGCCATCGATGAAGCCATCGGCCGCAAGCCCAAGGGCCACGACTTCATAATCGACCGGCGCCACAACAAGCCCGCCGTATCGCGGCATATGAGCGTGACGGGGGGATAGATTAGATCTATTTGCCAGGCATGGCCGGGCCAAAGGCTGTATGAAATCCGCTTCACCATATGTCTCAATTGAAGGCTAGAGTGCTTTTAGCCTAAGATCTTGGGAGCATAGTCGGCACCATTGACTGTTTTCGGGCGTCCATCGATCTGAAGCTTCGAAATTCGCTCAGCTGTTTCCGCAATGATTTTGCCGCCGCGCACCACCGCAAGGCGGTTTGCCTTGAGCCTGATGGCTTCGATCGGATCCCTTGCCTGCAGGATGACAAAATTGGCTTTGCAGCCTTTGGCCAATCCGTAGCCATCGAGGTGCATAGCTCTGGCGGGGTTCACGGTCACAGCATCAAATGTCCAGAGCATGGCTTCGCGGGACGTCATGGGAACGGCATGGATGCCCATACTTGCCACCTCCAGCATGTCCGCCTGACCTAGAGGATACCACGGGTCCATCACGCAATCATGGCCGAAGGAAATGTTAATTCCTGCGACGCGCAGTTCCGGGATGCGGGTCAGCCCGCGGCGCCTGGGATAGGTGTCATGGCGGCCCTGTATGGTGATATTGATGAGAGGATTCGGCGTAGCATGAAGCTGGGCTTCAACCATGAGAGGAATGAGCTTTGACACATAGTAATTGTCCATGGAGTGCATGGAGGTGAGGTGTGAACCGACCACACGTCCCTGTAATCCGAGCCGCTGGGTTTCATAGGCCAGCGACTCTACATGGCGCGACAAAGGATCGTCAGTTTCATCGCAATGGATATCAACCAAAAGCCCGCGCTTCGCGGCAATTTCGCAGAGTTCTTTCAGGCTTGCGGCACCGTCCGCCATGGTGCGCTCAAAATGGGGAATGCCACCGACCACATCGACACCCAGGTCCAGGGCACGAATGAGATTTTGCCTTGCAGTCTTTGAGCGGTAGAAGCCATCCTGCGGAAAGGCCACGATCTGCAATTCGATATAGGGCGCGATTTTCCTTTTCACTTCGAGCAGAGCTTCCACACAAAGCAGCCGGTCATCGCAGACATCAACATGGGTCCGGATGGCGCCCATGCCTTTTGACACCGCAAGATCGCAATAGCGCAGCGCCCGCTCGATGACGGCCTCATGGGTAAGCAGCGGCTTGAGTTCGCCCCACAAGCCAATGCCTTCAAGCAGCGTGCCAGACATATTGAGGCGCGGGATTCCGAGCGACAGGGTTGCATCCATATGGAAGTGGGAGTCGATAAAGGGAGGCGAAACGAGATAGCCCTTGGCATCGATTGTCTTGAGCGCCTCGCCTTTTATGGCAGGTGCAATTTCTGCGATGAGGCCTGCGGCGCAGGCAATGTCCATGCCGGTGCGACCGTCGGGAAGCACTGCATTGGTGATAAGGAGATCGATCATGATTCAGCGTTCACCTTTCCGGTAAGGCACCATCAGGGCGCGGGGGTAGGCGGCTCGGCGCGACATGATGATGAGTGCGATGATTGACAGGATGAAAGGTAGCATCAAAAACACCTGATAGGGAACATAGGCGCCCGCCAGCTGCTGCAGGCGAAGCTGGTAGGCATCGAAAGCGCCGAAGAGGAGTGCGCCGGCCAAAGCCTTGCCCGGGCGCCATGAACCAAACACCACCAGCGCCACGCAAATCCAGCCTCTCCCGTTCATCATTTCAAAGAAGAATGAATTGAAGGCGGAGAGGGTAATGAAGCTGCCGCCAATGCCCATAAACGCGCTGCCCAGCATGACGGCACCCATGCGGACCAGGGTGACATCAATGCCCTGCGCTTCAGCGGCCGACGGGCTTTCCCCAACTGTGCGGATGGCGAGGCCGATCGGTGTTTTGTTGAGAAGCCAGGCGACGAGGGCAACGGCGGCAAAGGCCAGATAGGTGAGCGGTGTTTGCCTGAACAACGCTTCGCCTATAATTGGAATATCGGAGACCAAGGGTATGGACCAGGGCTGGAAGGGCTCAATCTTGGGCGGCGAGGTGACCGAAGGAAAGATCAGGCGGTAAAAATAATAGGAGAGCGAGGTGGCAAGCAAAGTTATGCCAATTCCTGTGACGTGCTGCGAGAGGCCCAGGGGAATTACCAGGAAACCGTGCAGCAGGCCGAACAGGACTCCCACCACGGCAGCAACCGCTACACCGAGCCACAGGTCTCCGCCCAGGAAGACGGTGAGCCAGCCGGCAAAGGCACCCGCCGTCATGATGCCTTCAATGCCGAGATTCAGGACCCCGGCTCGCTCGCAGATGAGTTCGCCGAGGGTCCCGAAAATAAGCGGCGAGGCTATGCGAATGGCCGCGGCCCAGAGCGATGCGGTGAAAAGAATTTCAATCGCTTCCATGTTCACCTCCACCTGACGCGGTAGCGCGTGAGCATGATCGCGGTGACCATGGTGAGGAGGGAGATGGCCACCATCACATGGGCGATGTAGCTGGGAACCCCGGCTGTTCGGCTCATTGCATCAGCGCCGACAAAAACCGCTGCCACGAAAATGGCGGCCGCAATCACCCCCAAGGGATGCATAAGCGCAAGCATTGCGACGACAATCCCTGTGTAGCCAAAGCCGGGGGACAGATCGAGCGTGAGGTTTCCCTTGAGGCCGGTGACCTCTGACATACCGGCTAGACCAGCCAGACCACCGGAGAGCAGGGCGGTTTTTGCCAACACACGGTTTACGGGGATGCCTGCAAAAGAGGCGGCCTTTGGACTGTGGCCCACGGCCCGCATCTCATAACCAAGGGTGGACTTGCGGTCGATGATCCAGACCGCGATGGCAGCGGCAATGGCGATAACAAAGCCAAAATGCAGGCGCTTGCCCTGAATGAGCTTTGGCAGTTGCGCTTCGGCAATGACCTTTTTAGACTGCGGCCAACCAAGACCCGTCGGATCCTTCAAAACACCTTCCAGCAGCATGCTGACAAACAGGATGGCGATGAAGTTCAGGAGCAGGGTAGTGACGACTTCATCAACCCCGAAGCGTGTCTTGAGAAATGTAGGTATGGATAGAACCATGGCGCCGCCCAGCATGGCAGCCACCATCAGAACGGGAATGAGAATGGGTTGCGGCAATGGCAAAAAACCTGTGCCCAAAACTACAGTCATTACGGCACCGATATAGAGTTGCGCCTCCCCGCCAATGTTCCAAAGCTTGGCCCGGAAGGCCACGGCGGCGGCAAGGCCCGTGAAAATCAATGGTGTCGCCCGGGTGAGGGTTTCGAGAAACGCAAACGTCGTTCCCGCTGCCCCCTTCACCATCAATCCAAACACCGACAGTGGAGAGGCTCCGGACAGCATCACGAGAGCCGCGCAAACAATCACCGAAGCTAAAAGGGCAAGCACGGGATAGAGGATCAAAATGGCGGGCGAGCGCTGCTCGCGCGGTTCAAGCCGCATGGGATTGCCCCCCGGTCTTGAATCCGTGCCCCGCCATCATGAGGCCCAGGTCCTTGATGCCGGTGCTTTCACGCGAGCTTGCGTCTGAAAGCTGGCCACGGAACATGACCGCCACACGGTCCGACAGGGAGAGCAGCTCATCAAGATCTTCCGAAATAAGAAGAATGGCGGCACCGCGTTTGCGGGCCGCCAGCAATTGCTCATGCACATAATTGACGGCCCCCACATCCAGCCCGCGGGTTGGCTGGTTGGCCAGAACCAAGCAGGGATCATTGGCCATGACGCGACCCAGAATGAGCTTCTGCATATTGCCGCCAGAGAGAAGCCGCACGCGAGCTTCAGGCGCGGGGCATTTCACCTCGTAAGCCGCGATGATTTTCAGGGCGAAGCCGCGGGCTTTTTTCCAATTAATGAACCCCCGCTGGGCAAATTCGGCTGAGCGATAGCCTTCCGAAATGACATTTTCGGTAATGCTCATGTCACTGATGAGGCCTTCGGCATGACGGTCCTCCGGAATGCGCGCGACCCCGTGACTTACCATCACGCGTGGGCTTGTCCGGGAAATGATCGCTCCCTTCAGCGCCAGTGTTCCGGCTATTGGCACTGCAACGCCACTCACCACATCGGCGAGCAGGCTTTGGCCATTGCCGGAGACGCCGGCTATTCCCAGAATTTCTCCAGCGCGGATATCAAGCGTGATGCCGTCAAGGACCTGGGAATTGTGCCGGGCATGAATACCCTGCAAACCCAGGACAACGTCTCCTGCCTTCTGGACCACTGCCTTGGCCTGCGGAATGCTGCGGCCAATCATCAGTTCGGCAAGTTCGGATCGTGTGACCCCTTCAACGCCGCGTTCCGCCACCAGCCTGCCACCGCGCAGGACACTGACACGGCTGCAGGCGGCGAGAATTTCGCCGAGTTTGTGGGAAATGAAAATAATTGAGAGGCCCTTTGCCACAAAACGCTTCAGGGTTTCAAACAGGGCGGTTGATTCCTGCGGCGTGAGAACAGCCGTGGGCTCATCAAGAACTAGGATTTTCGCTTGCCGGTAGAGTGCCTTAAGAATTTCAACTCGCTGGCGCTCGCCCACCGAAAGCGATGCAACAACTGCATCCGGGTTAACTTCCAGACCAAATTCCTGGACCAGTTGCCGAATCCGGGCGCGGGCCTTCTGGGAGTTGGATGAGAACTGCCATAAGGATTCCGTTCCGAGCACAACATTGTCAAGCACGGTCAAATTTTCAGCTAGGGTAAAGTGCTGGTGCACCATGCCGATACCGGCGGCCAGGGCCGCGGCGGGCAGGCCGGGCGGCAGGACTTTGCCCTCAACTTCAATCTCCCCCGCATCCGCCACATAGTGGCCGAACAGGATGTTCATGAGCGTAGTTTTGCCGGCGCCATTTTCACCAAGCAGGCCCAAAATCTCGCCGCGTCGCAGGGACAATGAAATGTCATCATTGGCCTGCAATGCGCCAAACCGCTTGGTGATACCGGAAAGCCGGAGAACGGTTTCACGTTCTCCGGCTGTTGTATTGCCCATGCCCGTCAGGAGGATTTGGGTTCGTTGTCGTCAATGGCAACCGCGAAGGCGCCCGACTTAATATCAGTTTC
>JBBQNU010000185.1:0-5669 GCA_038330285.1 Hyphomicrobiales bacterium
CCCCGTATGGGCCGAAGCTCCATATTCCGCCCATCTGGCGCTTTCCGGGCCCAAAATATTGTGCATCACCACGTTGGAATGCCGCTCCGTGGAGCCCAGCGGCCAGCCGCAAATGGCCCGTATATGCTGCTCAAACTGCGAAACCACACAGGCATCCTGGGTCCAATGGCCGGAATTGTGCACCCGCGGGGCAATCTCGTTAACGATCAGTTTTGTGCCGGAAACGAACATCTCAATGCCCATCACCCCCACATAGTCCAGCGCTCCGATAATCGTCCGGGCCAGGTCGCGCGCCTCTTCCGCCGTGGCCCGTGAAATGCCGGCCGGAACCGTTGAGGTCTTGAGAATATGGTTTTCGTGATGATTCTCCGGAACGTCATAAACCGCGATCACTCCGCCCCAGCCCCGTGCTGCGATCACCGATATTTCCTTGTTGAAGGAAATGAACCCCTCAAGAATGGCGGGCGCCATGCCGATTTCCGCCCAGGCCACACCGGTCGAAGTGTCGGCGGCAATCTTGGTTTGCCCCTTGCCGTCATACCCGAAGCGCCGTGTCTTCAACACCGCCGGCCTGCCAATGCGGGCAATGGCATCATGCAGGTCAGCTTCGGAATTCACCGCCGCAAAAGGCGCAACCGGAATTCCCAGGCCCGCGATGAAAGTCTTTTCATCAACTCTGTCCTGGGCCGTCCTGAGGGCTGCTGAACTTGGCGCAAGCACGGTTTGCGCTTCGAGAAACGCTGCCGTGTCGCTGGGCACGTTCTCGAACTCATAAGTGATGACATCAACCTTCGCTGCAAACATCTCCAGCGCGGCGAAGTCGTGATAACCCGCAGCCGTGTGGGCGGCGGAAACCTGAAAGGCCGGGCTGTCTTCTTCCGGCGCAAAGATGTGGCACTTGAAGCCAAGCTGGCTCGCCGCAAGTGCCAGCATGCGCCCCAGTTGCCCGCCGCCAAGAATGCCAATCGTTGACCCCGGCGCTAAAGGTTTCGCAAGCCGCATCAGGCATCGTCCTTGGGCGTCGTGGCAACCCCGGCCGTCTGATTCTCGCGCCAGGCCTCAAGCCGCTTGGCCAAGGCCTTGTCGCTCAGCGCCAGAACGCTCGCCGCAAGCAGCCCGGCATTAATGGCGCCCGCCTTGCCAATGGCGAGCGTGCCCACCGGAATTCCCGCCGGCATCTGCACAATGGACAACAGCGAGTCCTGCCCCGAGAGCGCTTTTGATTCCACCGGAACGCCAAACACCGGAAGTACCGTCAGGGCGGCCACCATCCCCGGCAAATGCGCCGCCCCGCCGGCCCCTGCAATGATCACCTTGATTCCGTCGGCCTTGGCGCTTCCGGCAAAATCATAAAGCCGCTTGGGCGTCCGGTGCGCCGAGACGATGCGCGAGTCATGGGCCACCCCCAGCACATCGAGAATCTCCGCCGCATGCTTCATCGTGGCCCAGTCCGACTGGCTTCCCATGACAATGGCAACTGGTGCTTTCAAGATATCCGGCCTTTCACGCGATAATGTTGGGAATCAGCATGTTCTCGATCTTTTGTATCTGATCTTTCAGGTCGAGCTTCATTTTTTTCAGCCGCCGCAATTGCAGCTGGTCGCCGGTTCCGGTTTCTTCCAGCGAGGAAATGGCCGTGTCGAGGTCGCGGTGCTGCTGCAACAAATTTTGCAGCTTTGACCGAAGCGCCACCTCCTGCAACGTGTCCATAGGCCCCTGCCCGCTCCCAAAGCCTTGATTTCAAACCCATTCAACTATGCTCTTGAAAGGCGTTCGACAAGCCCCCAAGTCTATGTAATCATGCTGTCGTTAACTTGAGCACTAGCGGAGGACATTAATGACCCTTCAGGCCCACTTGAGTGAATTGATCTCCAAGCACAGAGCGTTAGAAAAGGAATTGGCCGAAGCAATCGCCCATCCTGCCTCCACCGACCAGGAAATCGCCGAAATCAAGCGCCGAAAACTCAAGATCAAGGACGAAATCACCAGGCTCGAAGCCCAGCCCCACGCCGCCTGATAGACATTAAATTCAAGTTTTACTGATGCGGGAAGGTCTCAAACGTCTTTGGCTTCCTCCCGCAGCTTGAACTTTTGAATCTTCCCTGTGCTGGTCTTTGGCAATTCGGTGAACACCACATATTTCGGCACTTTGAATTTCGCCATGCCGTTGCGGCACCACTCCAGAATGTCTTCCGCGCTCGCTGCTTTTCCCGGCTTCAATTCCACAAAGGCGCAGGGCGTCTCACCCCATTTCTCGTCGGGCTTGGCCACCACCGCCGCTGCCTGGATGGCCGGGTGCTTGTAGAGGCAGTCCTCCACTTCGATGGAAGATATATTCTCGCCCCCTGAAATGATGATATCCTTCGAGCGGTCCTTGAGCTGGATGTAGTGGTCCGGGTGCATCACGCCGAGATCGCCGGAATGGAACCAGCCGCCATGGAAAGCCTCGGCCGTGGCTTTGGGATTTTTGAGATAGCCCTTCATCACGATATTGCCGCGGAACATCACCTCGCCCAGTGTTTCGCCATCGGCGGGAACCCGCTCCATGGTTTCGGGGTCCATCACCGTGAGGTCCTCAAGGGAATGATAGCGCACCCCCTGCCTCGCTTTTTTCGTGGCCCGCGCTGGGCCGGCAAGTTCATCCCACTCCGCCTTCCAGTCATTCACCGTGGCAGGGCCATAGGTTTCGGTAAGGCCATAGAGATGCGTTACATTGAAGCCCTGCTCCGCCATGGCTGAAAGCACCGCTTCCGGCGGCGGCGCGGCAGCCGTCATGAACTGGACCGTGTGGCCAAGGCGGCGCTTTTCAATCTCGGGCGCATTCAGGATGGTGGACATCACAATCGGCGCACCTGAGAGATGCGTGACATTGTTGTCCGCCAGCGCGTTCCAGACCAGGTTCGAGCGCACCCAGCGCAGCGTCACATGGGTTCCCGCCACCACCGACATCGACCATGGGAAGCACCAGCCATTGCAATGAAACATCGGCAGGGTCCAGAGATAGACTGGATGCTTGGGCAGGTTTCCCGCCAGCACATTGCCCTGCCCCATGAGATAGGCGCCCCGGTGATGGTAGACCACGCCCTTGGGATTGCCCGTCGTGCCCGAGGTATAGTTGAGTGAAATCGCCTCCCATTCATCGGCAGGCCAAAGCCATTCAAAGTCCGCGTCGCCGCCAGCAACGAACTGCTCGTATTCGATCGAGCTCAGCCGCTCGCCCTCCACCGGAAATTCCGGATCGACATAATCAACGACGATGGGCTTCGGCCCCTTCATCAGTTGAATCGCATTCTTCGCAAGTACGGAGAACTCCTTGTCAACAATCAGTAATTTCGTTTCTGCGTGGTCCAGGGAAAAGCCGATGGTGGCTGCATCAAGGCGCGTGTTCAGGGTGTTGAGAACCGCCCCCATCATCGGCACGCCGTAATGGCATTCCAGCATCGCCGGTGTATTTGCGAGAATTGCCGAAACCGTATCGCCCTTCTTGATCCCTGCTTTCGCCAGCGCTGAAGCCAGCCTCCGTGCCCGCGCATAAAATGCCGAATAACTCGTGCGGCACTTGCCATGAATGATGGCTGTATGTTCGGGATAGACCGAGGCCGACCGGGCCAGGAATGAGAGCGGCGTAAGCGGCTGGTAGTTGGCAGGCGTCTTGTCGAGGTCGACGTCATAGATGGACATGGAGGCAATCCCTAGGGTGAGAAGTGCCTCATACTGTAAAAATTCGCTGCCAAAGTGAAGCTAAACTTTGCTAGGCACCCGCCGCCAAGGCGCGGTCAAAATCGCCCTGCGCCGCCGTGCTGTGCCACCAGCGGGCCACCGGCAATATGGCAAACCAGATCACCAGGGTAAGTGCCCAGGCCAGATAGCTGTCCACCGCGTAATGCCAGCCCAGATGGACCGAGCCGATGAAGATCAGGATCGCGTGCACGCTGAGCAAGCGCCCGGCGAAACGGCTCACCTGATAGCCCGCAAGGGCAAACAGCAGGGCCGAGCCATTGTGCATGGATGGCATGGCCGAGATGCCGTCAATGGCCGATTTTCCAACATGGCCTTGCCACAGCAGGTCCTGCACGGGAATGGCCCACACGGGCAAAATCTCGTTCACGCCGCGCAGGTAAGTCATAAGGCCCCCATAGGGGTCGGGGCTAAGCCCGAGCCTTCCGTAATAGCATGGACCCGCCGATGAGAACACAATGGCCAAAATCCCGCCAATCAGGATCCACATCAGGAAGAAGCTCAAGAAGAAGCGCGTGCGCAGCACGCTGGGCCTTTCGGCAAAGGCGAAATAGACCCACGTCATCCACATCACCATGAACCAGCCATTGTAATTGATGTTGATGGCAAAGGTGATCACCGGGTGGCCCAGAATGGGCTGCAGCCACTGCCAGGGCAGCAAGCCGAAATGCAGCATCCGGTCCAGCTCGGAAAAATAATGGTCCCATGAGTAGGGATTCAGGTCTGGAATGCTGGCCTTCACGCCAACAAACACATACATGAAGATAACCATGATGATGACCATGGGAATTCCATTGGCCATCCGCGTGCCACTGCCCAGGAATTGCCGGAGGTCCTTGAGCAGCGCGGGAATTGGCCGCTCCGGCTTCACATGCCGGGCAATGTGATAGAACCGCATGAAAAACACGCACATAAGCATGACGGGGATCGACACGAAAAGAAAGCCGGTGACGATGACCCGGAAATCCAGCGGCACCAGGTCAGGCCGCAGCCGCAGCAGGACAAGAAAACCCAAGTAGTAGCTGACCACGACCAGACAGAAAATGGCGTGCGCCGAAAAGCTCTTCCGCAAGAGGTGGTGAAACCTGTTGGCAGGCGGAGCCTCAATGTGCAGATTCACAGCCGCGGCTGGCAAGTCAATCATTCACCACCTGAATGTTCAATCGGCGGTCAATATGGCCAAAACGCGCTTAGAATTGGTTAAGCCGCTGCGCTGCCCATGGAAAATGCCTCCTTAATTCCATTCGGCGTACGCACCCTGATCATGCGCGAACAAGCATTGGTAATTCCCCCACGCCACGCTAATCAGGCTTGAAAAACCGGGAATCGCCATGAAAACCAATACGCCGGCCCAGGCTAGCTGGGCCACGTTTACGTTCTTTTTGCTGCACGGAATCATGGTGGGCTCCTGGGTGCCGCATATTCCTTTGGCCAAGGAACGCCTTGACGTGGGGCCCGGCGTATTTGGCCTGGCGCTGCTGGCCATCGCTGCCGGCGCCGTAACCGCCATGCCGCTGACCGGCGCCATGATCAACCGTTATGGCAGTTCCCGCGTAGCCCTGGTCACGGGCGCTCTGTTCTGCATCTCTTTCGCCGGCCCGGTCACCGCGCCCACATTCGTGCCCTTTGTCATCATGGGCTACCTTATGGGCGCATTGATCGGCAGCATGGATGTCGCCATGAACGCCCACGGCATCGCGGTTGAGAAGGCGCTGAAACGGCCGATCATGTCCATGCTCCACGGTGGCTTCAGCGTCGGCGGCATGGTGGGGGCGTTTCTCGGCGCCTGGGCCATGAAGCACATGGGCGAATTCACCCACATCGCGCTTGCCGGTGCCGCCTGTCTCATTTTGCTTTTCGTCGCAGGTCAGTTTCTCTTGCCCCGTTCCATCGACAAGGGCCTGTCCGATACCCATTTCGGCTGGCCCACC
>JBBQNU010000186.1:0-5669 GCA_038330285.1 Hyphomicrobiales bacterium
CCTCTTATCGCGCAGGTTGAGTCGGACGAGATTGTAAAGGAAACGCAAGTTTGTTATTCCGATGCTGCGTCGCGCATTCTCGAAGTTGCAGAGACAAGCCCAATTGTACCGATCGATCCCTTTATCGACCACGCGGCCGCCGCGGTAGTGATGAAGACGGTGCTGGGCGTAGACATTTCCGACATCCCCCCTAGTTTCTACGTCAACCTACGAATTGTGTTGAGCTTCTGTGGAGAAGCCAGCTTGAGGGTGTATGACACCTCACTTAAAATTGCCACTAATGAAGTTGCCGAACTCGAAAAGGCATACCGGGAAGTCAGGGAAACGATTGGCCCTTTAATTCTTAAAGCCAAGGCGGCTGGACGCAGCAATGACAACCTTGAACGGTTTTACGCCGCATACTCAAGTGACACGGATTTATTTGGCGAAGTGTCGACACTTTTGTTTGCCGGTTTTGACACGACGTCTTCAACGCTGTGCTGGGCACTCATGCTCTTGGCGAATAAACCCTCATTGCAAAAGCTGTTGCGCCAGGAGTTGAGGGAGCTTACTGCCGGGAAGGAGATCATTGGCGACAATGCTTTGAATTCTCCTACGCTTGTGGCTCTTGTTAACGAGACTTTTCGGATGTTTCCCCCGGTTCCCATTCTATCGCGTATTGCGGTGGGAGAGGATCGAGTGGGAGGAACCCAAATCGAAGCAGGGCAGAAAATACTTCTCTCAATCATCGGGTTGCATCATGATCGAAATTTTTGGGTGGAGCCATCCCGCCTCAATATTGGTCGATTTCCCAACGGCGAACCCATAAGCAGTTTGCGTAAGCATTTCGTTCCGTTTTCCGCCGGACCCCGCATGTGTGGAGGGTCGAAATTTGCTCTGACTGAGCTTTCAGTTGCAATTGCAATACTGCTACGGGAATTGCAGTTTGACCCGGTAGAAATGCAACCGGTCCGATTTCAATGGGGAGCAAGTATGCGGCATAGAAATGGTATAAGGCTAGTAGTTAGCCATGCTCATTGACGGAGATTGCGCGTGAAAATCTTCTTCGCCTCGGCAAATTGTTTGATTGACCCGAGCAGTGGTGCGGCCCGCAGCGTCGCAACTTTTCTCTCATATCTGAGCCGATCAGGACATGACTGTCACACCTTGACGGGTTCAATCTATGATAGACCGTTGTTTGAAAATCCCATCGAAAACATTCAGGCAAATGGAGCCATGCCGGTTCAATCCGATAAAGGCGAACTTGGCATCTGGCGTCAAGAATTGGGCGGTGTGCAGCATCTCATTTTTCCCACTCTCATATCGAGCCGTAGTTTTGTGCCGGCACGCGATGAGTTACGGATTTTTCGCCACGCCTTGACCTATTTGGATCTCAAAAAACCCGAAGTGTTCATGACTTATGGGAATGGTCTGCTGGAAAGGGTTCTCTTGCGCGAGGCACGGGATCGCGGCATCGCTACGTTCTTCTATTTGGCTCATCCCGGGTATAAGGAAGAGGGCGTGTTTAAGGATGTCGACCAGGTTCTTACCGACACAGAAGCAACGCGAGCCCTGTATCGTGAAAGGTTCAATTTAGATGCCTATGCAATAGGCAAATTCATCATCAAACCAAGAATTCCAAAGGCAGGTACCCAACCGGCGTATGTCACATTTATCAATCCCGCTGCCGAGAAGGGGGTTACTCTCTTTTTTCGGATTGCGCAGATTGCTGAAAGAGAATTGCCTGAATTGAAATTCCTCGTTGTAGAGAGCCGAACAACCCTCGAACAGGCAGATGAGCGCCTGGGGACCACGTTTTCCAAGCTCTCCAATATTGTAAGTGTTGGACTTCAACAAGACATGGGGCGGATCTTTGGTATGACACGGATCTTATTGATGCCGTCACTTTGGCATGAAAGCGGCGGACGAGCTGCAATCGAAGCCCTTTCATTGGGAATTCCTGTCATTTCGACAAACCGCGGAGGTCTTCCGGAAACCTTGGGAGATGCTCCGATTATGCTGGATGTGAGCCCTGATCTTATTGAAAATCCAAAGCTTATCCCAGACGAAGCTGCGGCACGGCCATGGATAGAGGCCCTGACAAAATTGATTACCGATCAAACATTTTACGTGGATCGACAGGGTCGGTCGCTGGAGCAATGGAAAACCCATGACCCTGAACTTAGGATGGCCGCAATCATTCAACGCATGCAAATGGTGCTCTCCCGCAGCTGGACACGCACCGGCACGAAAGGTGACTTTGCAGCTGATTGACCCCAGATTGAGTTGTGAACTTTCATCAACCTGGGAAATTAGCTTCAACCTATCGCTAAACCCTTAGCACTTGGATTTGCAAGCAATTTAAGGCATTAAGCTCGCGGTGAAGAGAACTTTAGGGAATGCAAAGAGCATGACAAAAGCTGTTCGAATGGAAACCACCGGCGGGCCAGAGGTCATGCAACTTGTAACTGTAGACTTGGCCCAACCGGAAGCCGGCGAAGTCCGTATAAAGCAGGTGGCCATTGGTCTGAATTACATTGATACCTACCACCGCTCCGGCCTCTATCCCGTGAAGCTGCCGTCCGGCCTGGGCCAGGAGGCCGTGGGCGTTGTCGAGGAAGTGGGGCAGGGCGTGACAAGCCTCAAGGTGGGAGACCGCGTGGCCTATGGCAACGGCCCCATTGGCGCCTATGCACAGGCGCGAAACATTCCCGCTTCGCGCGTCGTCAAAATTCCACCAACCATAAGCGACGAGACCGCAGCCGGCATGATGTTGAAAGGCATGACCGTGCGCTACCTCCTGCGCGCCACCTACAAGGTCAAGGCCGGTGAAACAATTCTGCTCCACGCCGCCGCTGGCGGCGTTGGCCTCATCGCCTCGCAATGGGCCAAGGCCCTGGGCGCCACCGTTATCGGAACGGTAGGCTCCGACGCGAAAATGGAAACTGCCAGGACCCATGGCTGCGCCCATGTCATCAACTCGTCTACGGAAAACGTCGTGTCCCGAGTGAAGGAAATCACCGGTGGCAAAGGCGTGCCCGTGGTTTATGATGGCGTCGGCCAGACAACCTTCATGACATCTCTCGACTGCCTCAGCCCGCGCGGGCTTCTTGTCAGTTTCGGCAATGCCTCCGGCCCGGTGGTGGGCGTTGAACTTGGCATTCTCGCCAGCAAGGGCTCGCTCTATGTGACAAGGCCGACACTTGGCAGCTATATTGGCACCGAAGCCGAAATGCAGGAAACCGCAGGCGATCTCATCGATGTGGTGCAATCCGGAAAAGTAAAAATTCCGGTAAACCAGCGCTACGCTTTGGCTGACGTGGTCCAGGCCCATCGTGACCTCTCCGGCCGCCAAACAACCGGAACGACGGTGCTCATCCCATGAAACCAGGTTCGGGGCGAAGTGAGTGTTCCGCCCGATGCTAGGCAGCGTCACTGACGAGATTGCGGGAATTCGCCGCCTTCTGCGTGAGGGGCATGGAGCGGAGGCCGAGACCGCCGCGCGGAAACTTCAGCAGCAGTACCCGGCGCAGGGTGATGTCAATCATGCATTGGCACTCGCGCTGGTCAACCAGGACAAGGATGGCGAGGCCCTGCTTTTTGCCAAAGCGGCGGTAAAGGCCGCGCCGCGCAATGCGGAATATCTGATCAACCTCGGCAGGCTTTATCTCAAGTATGAAGTTGTTGAAGACGCTCTCCCGTTGATTGAAAAGGCTTTACGATACGATCCTTCGCTCTACGAGGCACCCCAGGCAATGGGCGAGTTCTTCTATCAGATAGGAAATGGCCACCGCGCTGCCAGTTATCTCAAGCAGGCACTGGCAGTCAGCCCAACAGGCTCACGGCATCAGATAGAAATGCAGCTTGTTGAAGTGCTTTCATCGCTCGGCCAGACGGATGAAGCCGAGCATCTCCTGGAGCCTCTGATTGAAATTGGCAGATTTCGCGTGGAGGCTCTGGTCCAGCTCGCCAGCCTGCGCAAGCATACCATTGAGTCCAGCATTTTTGGATTGCTCCAGAAGGAATTGGAAGGCGGATCACCATCGCCAGAGGCGTCTGCAAGCCTGCATAATGTCATTGGCCGGATATATGAGAATTCCGCTGAATACGGCAAGGCATTCGAGCATTTCAGAAAATCAAAAGAGTTTCTGAAAAGAGAATTTGATTTCAAGGCCATGAAACAGACGGTGGACAGCGTGATTGAGGATTTCAGGCCCGATACCCTGAAGGAATTCGAGGGGTATGGCGATCCTTCGCGGCTTCCTGTCTTTGTTGTTGGCATGCCGCGCTCCGGCACCACGCTGACCGAACAGATCATCGCGGCGCATCCCAAGGCTGCCGGCGCGGGCGAACTCGAACGCATTGGCCGGATGAGCAAGGGGCTGAGTAGTGGAACAAGCACCGCCCAGATGCTTGAAGCCATGCGGGCAGGTGGTCCCAGCCGTGTTCGCTTGATGACCGATAGCTATCTGGGCCTCCTGAAGTTCATGGCCCCGGCGGCGAAGCGCGTGGTTGACAAAATGCCGCAAAACTTCCTGCGCATGGGGTTTATTGCACTGCTTTTTCCCAATGCCAGGATCGTCCATTGCCAGCGCGATCCCGCCGATACCTTCATTTCGGCATTTCAAAACATGATGCTGCCCAACCACAGTTATTCTTATTCTCCAGAAGATTTCGCGCGCTACTACAAGGAATACAGCCGTCTCATGAATCACTGGAACCGCGTCTTGCCCGGCCGGATATTCAACCTGCGTTACGAGGATCTTGTCTCCGATCAGGAAACGATAACCCGTGAGCTGTTGGAATTTTTGCGCTTGCCATGGGACTCTCGCTGCCTGAGGTTTCACGAAACGGCCACTGCGGTAAAGACCTTCAGCAAATTGCAGGTGCGCAGTCCTGTAAACCGGGGTTCGGTTGGGAGATGGCGCAACTATCAGGAACAGCTCCGGCCGCTCTTTGAAATCCTGGCGGATAGCCGGTAAACGCGAGAAAGCTACACCTATCCGCTTGTGCAGCTATCCGTTGATTGTGCCGCAAGCGCCGACCAGGCGGCGCTGCAGGATGTCTGCGCGCAAAGAAATCCCGCCAGGGTGGTCGCAGGAATGGCGTGGGCGAGATTGATGGAGCGGCCATTGGCGTCGGAAAGCGTGCTCACCACCATGCCGATGAGACGGCCGCTGGAGTCAAATACCGGGCCTCCGGATTCGCCCTTCTGCGTGCCCATTTGCAGGACAAGCGCATCGGGGTAGCCGAACTTGCCATAGGTGACCGCACGGCCGAAATGCAGCGACTCAAGGGCCCCAACGCGTGCCGTATCGCCCTGGGCATGGGGCCTGCCAAGCGTATAGATCAGGTCGCCTTTAGCGCGGCATCCAGGCGCTGAGGGGGCCACCGCCTTGCCCGTGTAGCCGCGAAGCTTGATGATGGCCATGTCGTTGGCAGGCAAAATGCCGATCACCCGGCCCGAGTAGATGCGGCCATTGGCGGCCCGCGCCGAAATGGAATTACCTTTCTGCACCGCCACTTGGGCCGCAGTCATCACATAGCCTCTGCCATCGACAATGAAGCCGCTGCCCGACGTGACTGCCGACTTTCTGGTTCCAGACTGCATCGCGATCGCATCGCGCTCCACTTCCGAAACGGTAAGCGTGACATAGGTGGGGCCGGTTGCCGGCAGCAGATGGGCAATG
>JBBQNU010000187.1:0-5616 GCA_038330285.1 Hyphomicrobiales bacterium
GATGCGCCCCGAAAGCGTGGGCTGCGTGACATTGCAGGCAGCGGCCGCCCGGGTGAAATGCTTCTCGCGGGCAAGCGCCGCGAGGTATTGAATTTGCCGGATGTCCATGGGAGCAGGCTAGCGGGGAAGGGGCGCAAATACAAAGATTTGGGAGCGTTTTGTGATGGCACCGAAGATAGTTTGAATAGTTCACATTAAGTAAACCAATGATTTAGTTTTAATAAGAAAATTAAACTTGACAATAGTTTGAATACTATGACATATATATACCATGAGTATAGAAAAAACAGGAAAATTAAACAGACTGCAGCGTGATTTGCCCGAGGGGCTGGTTGTGAGCGCTGCATGGCTCGTGGCCAAGGGCTATTCCCCGCAGCTCTGCAACAAATATATGGCAGGCGGCTGGCTGGAGCGTCTGACTCAGGGTGTTTACAAACGCCCCGGCGGGAAGCTTGTCTGGGAGCAGGTAGCTATATCGCTTCAGGCCTTGCTGGAATTTCCCCTTGTTGTCGGCGGCAAAACTGCCCTGACCCTGCAAGGCTTTGCCCATTACCTTCCGCGAGAGGTCAATGATGTGCACCTTTATGGCCCCAAGGCCATGCCCGCCTGGCTGAACAAGCTGCCGTTGCAGGTGCGGTTTCATTATCACAACAGCGAAACACTGTTTCGCAATGATCCCATAACGCGCGGCCTGACGCATCTCGGCTGGAATCAGAAGGACAATGCCTCTGTCAGCGCTGATCCGGTCCAAGGCAGATTTAACATCATGCCGTGGGGGCAATGGGATTGGCCTCTCACACTCTCCACGCCGGAACGCGCCATTCTCGAACTCCTTGATGGCCTGCCGGAACATGAGAGTTTCGATCAGGCGGACAAATTCATGGAAGGCCTGGCAAGCCTGAGCCCCCGGCGCCTGCAGAAACTGCTAGTTGATTGCAAGAGCGTCAAAGTGAAAAGACTATTTCTGTTTTTCTCTGCCCGCCATCATCATGGCTGGCTTAAGCACCTCGATACGGCAGCGGTCAATCTGGGAGCAGGCAAACGCATGCTGGCGCGCGGCGGAAAGCTGGACCAGCGTTACCTGATCACGGTACCGGAAGAGCTCCATGGCACCAAGTGAACGCTATCGCCAGCAAGTGGCGCTCCTTGTCCGGACGATTCCCGCGATTGCGGCGGAAGATTGCTTTGCGCTGAAGGGCGGAACCGCCATCAACCTTTTCATCCGTGACATGCCCAGGCTGTCGGTCGACATCGATCTTACGTTCCTGCCTGTTGCGCCATGGCAGGAATCGCTTGCGGCGATTGAAGAAGCACTTCCAAGGATCAAACACAGGATCGAGAACAGCGTTGCCGATTCGCGTGTTGCCGAGAGCCGCGCGCAAGGTGACGGATCGCTCATGCGCCTGATTGTTCAGCAGGGAAGAACCCAGGTCAAGATTGAAGTAACCCCGGTTCTGCGTGGCAGTGTTTTCGCTCCAGAATTGCGCATAGTTTCCCCGTCAGTTGAAGAGCAGTTTGGTTTTGCTGAAATGCAGGTCGTCTCATTTGCCGACCTCTATGCTGGCAAGATCATGGCTGCACTTGACCGCCAGCACCCGCGCGACCTGTTCGACGTTCGCGACTTGCTAGCCAATGAGGGAATAGACAACGGCTTGCGCAGGGCTTTCATTGTCTACCTCGTCAGTCACGACCGGCCGATTTCAGAAGTTTTGAACGCGCGGCGGAAAGACATCGCTATCGAGTTCTCCGAAAACTTTGAAGGCATGACTGCGGAGCCTGTGGCACTTGCTGAGTTGCTTGAAGCGCGGGAAGCGTTGGTTGCCATAATCATCGGCGGTATGCCTGAGGCACATCGGGAATTTCTTGTGGGGTTCAAGCAGGGAACACCGGACTGGTCTTTGCTCGGTTTGCCGGATGCTGCCAACCTGCCGGCGGTGCGCTGGAAACAGGTTAACCTGGACAAGCTCTCCATGAAGTCACGAGACCAGATGGTCAACCAGCTTAAAACCGTTCTGGGCAGAAGCGGTTAAGCAGATATCGACACATAATTGGGATGTGTCGACGCGGTGTACATGACCTAAAAGGTCAGAAGGCTCGCGTAAATCATTGATTATTAAAGGTTTACAATTCGTGCGGAGATTAGGCAGGCTATTCTCCGCATGATGTGCGGACAATAGCCTGCAGAATGCTCCAGGATGCCGTATTTCACGGCTGCAGCGTGAGCTATTATTTCTTGCCCGATGAAGAACCGGGCTTCGCCTGAATGCCGGAAAACTGCGATGTGGCGGCCATTGGTTTTGCCTTCTCCTGTTTCGGCTTCTTCTTCTCGCGGTTGCTTTTCTGTTGACCCTTGGCCATTTTTCTTCTCCTCAGTCAGGTTTGCTGGAAATGATCATGCGCCAAATGGACGGCATTAGCCAGCCGGTTGCCACTCTCTTTTTGCTGTTGCACACTGCCGTGAGGCTCAAACTTCAGGAGACAGTCAATGATCCGCTTCCGCCACCTGGCACTCATCTTTCTCTTCCTGTCTCCGGCCGCCGCCGCAGATGAAACCCCATTGGAAGGCGGAGTTCTCCTTGGTGAAGAAGATTGCGCCGGTGGCGTGAAATCCGACACCTGCATCCTGTCATTCCAGCTCAGGGGCAAGGCCGCAAAGCTGCTCTTCGACGGCCTGCGCGACGAAGCCCAGCGGGAAGAATGCACCGGTAGCCTGGAGAAATCCGGCGGCAACGGCCTTTTCTGCCACGCCTATGACGATGGAACCTATTTCTGTGAATTCGGCTATTCCTTCAAGGAAGATGCATTCACCTTCAGCGCCGAGGACTGTTGACGATGGCCCCACAGGCCGCCATTCTGCATTCATGTCAATTGCGCGCCGCCTTGCATTCGCCGTCCTGGGTCTGGCACTCGGGGCTGCTGGCGGCGGCGTCATCGGCCTGCTTGCCGGATTGGCCTACATCGAAATTGCCGGCACGTCCGGTTTTGAAGGCTACTCGGGTTTCGTCGTCGCCTTTTGGATAATGGGCGGCATCACGATCGGGATGATTGCCGGATTGGTGGTGGCCTACAAACTGGCGAGACCGCGTGACCCTTAAAAACAGGGGCGTAACACCGGCGGCTTGCCCTAGACACAAACATGAATTGGGCGTTTGATAATGACCCCAGCTATCAATTACGATAGCAGCATGTCATCAAGGACAGAAAAATGGCTAAGAAAGCAAAAAAGCCTGCAAAAAAATCCAAAGCGAAACCTGCCAAGAAGAAGGTAGCTGCCAAGAAATCCGCCAAGAAATCCGCCCGGAAAACTTCCGCGGTGAAAGCCGTGAAGAAAAGCGCGCGGGCCTTTGTGAAGGCGGCCGGCAAGAAAACCACGGCGGCCAAGAAATCGGGCAAGAAGCTGGTTCGCCGCGCCATCAAGGCGATTGCCGACATCGCCGCCCCCATCATTCCGGGTGGCGAATCCAAGACCTAGGTTCTTTACGGCCACAGCTTCGATGCGTTTCCCAGAGTGGAATGAAACGCATCGAGGCGCCGCCGCAAACGCTTTCAGCGTGGCATTGTTCCGTTAAAACACTGCAAGAAAGCACCATAAACCCTAAATTCCCAACACGATTTCGTGTGCACCGGATTCGAAACTTCTGCGCGTCTTTTTCATTGAACCACCAGCGGAATGAAAACTGCCACGGTGGCCATTGAAGAGAAAAAGGAGACACGATGATGAAGAACATGAGCTTGGTGATTTTGGGAGCCGCCTTGGGCTTTGGCGCCATGGCGCTGACCGGCGGCGGCGCCTCCGCTGCGGCGCTGCAGCCGTTCCAGCCGCTGGCAGCACAGCAGCAGAATGCGGCCAATGATGGCATGGTCCAGCTTGCGGCGAGCAAGAAGGAACGCATGCGCGACAGGTGGGACAGGAAGCGCGATGGCAAGCGCTGCAGTTCGCGCTTCGGCAACTGCCGCCATTTCCATAACGGCTATTATTATGAAACGCCGTGGTGGACCCTGCCGCTGATCATCGGCGGCAGCATCGCTTCCCAGAACAACTATGATGGCGGCGGCTATGGCAGCCGGCATGTGGAATGGTGCCTCGACCGTTACCGCTCCTATAACCCGCGCACCAACACCTGGGTGGCCTACAGTGGCCGGGTGAACCAGTGCAACAGCCCCTATGGCTGACGCCTTAAGTGAAAGCGAGCCGGCGTCCGCAAGGGCGCCGGTTTTGCGTGGGCAAGACATTCGCGCCGGGATGCCTTATGGGTAGTGCCATGCCCGCAACCGACAGTTTCATCAAAACCACATGCCCGCGCGATTGCTATGATGCCTGCGGCATGTCGGTGCGGGTGCGCGATGGCGTGATCCAGAATGTGATGGGCGACCGCGGCCATCACGTCGCCCAAGGAAAGCTCTGCGGGAAATGCGCCATTGCCTATAACGGCGTGTTCCGCGATGCCGAGAAGCGCCTGTCGGTGCCTCTGCGCCGCGTGGGCAAAAAGGGCGATGGGCAATTCGAACCTGTGTCATGGGATGAAGCGCTTGCCGATATCGCGGCGCGGCTGAAAAAGATCAGCGACCCCAGCACCATCTATCACACCCACTACACCGGCACACTGTCGATGATCGCCGGCGGCTTTCCCGGCCGCTTCTTCAACCGCATCGGGGCCACGGAGGTGGACCCGGACACCGTGTGCAACAAGGCGGGCCATGTGGTGCTGGCCAACATGTTCGGCACCTCGCTGTCGGGCTTCGATCCCGAGCAGATCGCCAACACCCGCTGCCTGATGGTCTGGGGCGCCAATCCTTCGTACAGCGCGCCGCACATGCACTCGGGCTGGGTGAAATCCACCAGTGCGGCACTCGTGGTCGTCGATCCCATCGCCACGGGCACGGCGCGCCTTGCGGACATTCACCTGCAACTCCGGCCCGGCAGCGATGCGGCGCTGGCCTTTGGAATGCTCCATGTCATCAAGCAGGCGGGCCTGTTCGACCGCGCCTTCATCGAGAAACACGTGCTCGGCTTTGATGGCCTCGAAGCGGAGATCGATGCTGCCACGCTGGAGCGCACCGCGGCGCTGACGGGCGTTGACGCGGCGCTGATCGAAAAGGCGGCACTGGTGTTTGCCAAGGGGCCATCGCTGCTCTGGCTGGGCCAGGGCGTGCAGCGCCAGCCGAAGGGGGGCAATGTGTTCCGCGCCCTGCCGCTGCTCAATATCGCCACCGGGCAATTGGGAAAGCCCGGCGCCGGCTTCTGCTACATGAACGGCACTGAAACCAGAGGCGTGGATGCAGGCTTCATCGCCGGTAGCGCTGCTGCCTCGGTCAGTCACATGGATCTGGCCGCTCATCTCAACGACCCGAAAAAGGTGAGGGCGCTCTTCACCTGGAACAATAACATCGTGGCCTCAAGCCCCGGCACCAAAGCCATCCGCAAAGGCCTTGCGCGCGAAGACCTGTTCACTGTCGTGGCCGACCTCTTCATGACCGACACGGCGGTCTACGCCGATTATGTTCTGCCCGCCGCCAGCTTCCTGGAATTCGACGACCTCATCTTCCCCTATTTCCACGACACCGTGTCCGCGCAAGTGAAAGCGGCGGAGCCCCACGGCCAATCGCTTCCCAACC
>JBBQNU010000188.1:0-5525 GCA_038330285.1 Hyphomicrobiales bacterium
GATGTGGGCGTTAAAGTTTCGGGCAATCGTGGCGGTGGCACTCAAAAGCTGCGGCAGGCGATTCAGCTCATTGAGCGAAACGAGAATCGTTTTGTAGGCCATGACATGTCCTCCGTTAGGCGTGAAGGCAGTGTGCTTGACCTAACATAGGGTGTCCTTCTGCGAGATCAAGAACTATTCAGCAGCCTTGAGGGCCATGGGATTGTTCGGGTGGGTGGTCCAGTTGGCGTAATCCCGGTTAACTTTTCTGCCAGTCCGGGCGTCAGTGCCAGTGGTTTGCTGGACCATGGTGATGCAATCTTCGACGGGGCAGACCTCCACGCAGAGGTTGCAGGCCACGCATTCATTGTCCATCACCTCAAAATGGCGCTTGCCATTCTTGGTCTGCATGATGGCTTGGTGCGAAGTGTCCTCACAGGCGGCGTAGCAGCGGCCGCACTTGATGCAGAGGTCCTGCTTGATTTTCGCCTTGGCGATGTAATTGAGATTCAAGTATTGCCAATCGGTTACATTGCCTACAGCACGGCTGCGGAAATCCTCGATGGTGCGGTAGCCCTTCTCATCCATCCAGCGCGACAGGCCGGTGGTCATTTCCTCGACGATCTTGAAGCCATAGGTCATGGCGGCGGTGCAGACCTGCACCGAGCCGCAGGAAAGGGCGATGAATTCGGCGGCGTCACGCCAGTTGGTGATGCCGCCAATGCCGGAGATCGGCAGTCCGGCGGTTTCCCTGTCGCGGGCAATTTCGGCCACCATGTTAAGGGCAATGGGCTTTACCGCCGGCCCGCAATAGCCGCCGTGGCTGCCCTTGCCATCAATCGACGGCATGGGTGAGAAATTGTCGAGGTCAACGGAAATGATGGAACTGATGGTGTTGATCAGCGACACGGCATCGGCTCCACCTTTCATGGCGGCGCGAGCGGGATAGCGGATGTCGGTGATGTTGGGGGTAAGCTTCACGATCACCGGCATGCGGGTGTGCTGCTTGCACCAGCGCGCCACCATTTCAATATATTCGGGAACTTGGCCGACGGAAGCGCCCATGCCGCGCTCGGACATGCCGTGCGGACAGCCGAAATTCAGCTCCACTGCATCGGCTCCCGTTTCATCGACGGCGGCAAGAATTTGCTTCCACGGCAATTCCTCACAGGGCACCATGAGGGATACCACCATGGCGCGGTCGGGCCATTCGCGCTTTACCTTCTTGATTTCCTGCAAGTTGATCTGCAGGGGCCGGTCGGTGATGAGTTCGATATTGTTGAGGCCGAGCAGCCTTCGGTCGGCACCATGGATCGCGCCGTAACGGGGCCCATTGACGTTGACGATGGGCGGGCCTTCTTCGCCGAGCGTCTTCCACACCACGCCGCCCCAGCCTGCCTTGAAGGCGCGCACCACGTTGTATTCCTTGTCGGTAGGCGGTGCCGAGGCAAGCCAGAAGGGGTTGGGAGACTTGATGCCGACAAAATTGGTGCGAAGGTCAGCCATGGGGGTTTCTCCTTAGCTCATCAGATAGGCGTGAATGGATTCAGCGGCCCGGCGGCCATCATCAACAGCGGCAACGGTCAGGTCCTGGCCACCCGCCACACAATCACCGCCAGCCCAAATGCCTTTCACGCTGGTGCGTTTTTCCGCGTCGATGATAATACGTCCACCACTCAAGGCAAGGGCGCCGCCGGTCGCGTCAATGGCGGTTTGGCCGATGGCCTTGAAAATCATGTCGGCGCCAATCTCAAGGCTTTCACCGGTTGGCTCCAGCTTGCCTTTGACCTCATGCACGTAATCGCATTTGAGGCCGATGGCCTTCTTGCCCTTGGTCAAAACTTTTTTGGGCTGCACCCACTGCTTTATTTTCACGCCTTTGGTTTGCGCGAGTTCCTGCTCATAGGCGCTGGCCTTCATGTGTTCTGGCCCCCGGCGATAGAGAATTGTCACATCCTCAGCGCCCAGAAGTTTTGATTGGATGGCAATATCAATGGCGGTCATGCCACCGCCGATGACCAGAACACGGCGGCCCACGGGCAATTTTCCCAAGTCCTTGGCCTGGCGCAGTTCGGCAATGTAATTGACGGCATCCTCAATGCCATCGGCATCTTCGTGTTTTGCGCCCAGTGCGTTTACGCCTTGCAGGCCCATGCCGAGA
The DNA here is from genome assembly GCA_038330285.1 of Hyphomicrobiales bacterium. Taxonomy (GTDB): domain Bacteria; phylum Pseudomonadota; class Alphaproteobacteria; order Rhizobiales; family Aestuariivirgaceae; genus Aestuariivirga. Next base: position 2,141 of record JBBQNU010000188.1, read on the forward strand.
AACACCGCATCGAAATCGCGCTGCAAATCCTTGAGCTTCAGGCCCTTGCCCAGAGCCTTTCCGGTCTTGACCGCAATGCCGCCAATGGAAAGAACGAATTCCACTTCCCTTGCGGCGAAGTCATCCACCGTCTTGTAAGCCGCAATGCCGAATTCATTGAGGCCGCCGGCCTTTTTGCGGGCTTCGAAAATTGTCACATCATGACCGTGCATGGAAAGCCTGTGAGCACAGGCGAGACCTGCGGGTCCGCCGCCAACGACAGCCACTTTTTTGCCGGTGGGATTGGCGCGGGTGAAGGGATGTTTTTTCTCGGCCATCAGTTCATCAGTAGCGTAGCGTTGCAGCATGCCTATCTTGACGGGCTTGCCTTCGGCTTTTTCGCGGACGCAGACTTCTTCGCACAGGGTTTCGGTGGGGCAGACGCGGGCGCACATGCCGCCCAGGATGTTCTGGTCGAAAATTGTTTTCGCGGCGTTCTTCGGATGGCCGGTGGAAATCTGGCGAATGAAGAGGGGAATGTTGATCGATGTGGGGCAGGCCGTCATGCAGGGCGCATCGTAACAGAAGTAGCAGCGGTCGGCTTCGACAAGGGCTTCGTGACCGGTGAGGCGGGGATGAAGGTCGGCAAAGTTTTCGGCATATTGCGCCTTGTCCAGGCGCTTGCCGGCAATGTCTTCAACTCTCGCTGCCATTGCGCTTCCTCCTCCAGAAGTTGTGTTTTTTACTTGTTTTGACGAGGATGACAGGATTTGTTCAAATGGTCAAATTTTGGAAAAATCCATGCATTGCGATAGACGCAGCAAATTATCCGTTCTATTGTATGATAAATAATAATAAGAGGCGTGTGATGTCAGTTGGGAAAACGAAACTAAAATTCCGCTCACAAAATTGGTTTGATAATCCGGATAACGCCGACATGACGGCGCTCTATCTGGAGCGCTATCTCAACTACGGATTCACGCGCGGTGAATTGCAGGGCGGCAAGCCCATCATCGGAATTGCCCAGACAGGCTCCGATCTATCGCCCTGTAACCGGGCCCACGTGGACTTGGTGAAGCGGGTGCGTGATGGCATCACGGCGGCGGGCGGCGTTCCCCTTGAATTTCCGATTCATCCCATTCAGGAAACGGGCAAGCGGCCAACCGCTTCGCTGGACCGAAATCTTTCCTATCTCTCTTTGGTTGAAGTGCTTTATGGCTATCCTATTGATGGCGTGGTGCTCACCATCGGCTGCGACAAGACCACGCCTGCCTGTTTGATGGCGGCGGCCACGGTTGACATTCCGGCGATTGCGCTCTCCTCCGGCCCGATGCTCAACGGCTGGTATCAGGGCCAGCGCACGGGCTCCGGCACCATCGTGTGGATGGCGCGGGAAAAGCTGGCCACCGGTGAACTGGACTATGAAGGCTTTGTGGAACTGGTGGCGACTTCAGCACCTTCCACTGGCTTCTGCAACACCATGGGCACGGCTACGACGATGAATTCGTTGGCCGAAGCGCTGGGCATGACGCTGCCCGGCAATGCCGCGATTCCCGCTCCTTACCGTGAACGCGGGCAGATGGCCTACGAAACGGGCCGTCGCGCCGTTGAAATGGTGCTCGAAGACCTGACGCCATCGAAGATCATGACACGCAAAGCGTTTGAGAATGCCATCGTGGTGAACTCGGCGATTGGCGGCTCCACCAATGCGCCTAACCATCTCAATGCCATTGCCCGCCACATGGGGGTTCCCCTCGAAGTGAAGGATTGGGAAACCCATGGGCATGATGTTCCGCTGCTGGTGAACCTGCAGCCGGCGGGCGAGTATCTGGGTGAGGATTACCATCGGGCCGGCGGTGTTCCAGCCGTTGTGGCCGAACTCATAGCCGAGGGCCGCATCCATGAGGATGCAATCACCGCCAATGGCAAGACCATGGGCGCGAACTGCAAGGGCAAATTCTCCTGGGACCGCAATGTCATCAAGGCCTATGGCAAGCCGTTGATGAACAATGCGGGCTTCAAGATGTTTACCGGTAATTTGTTTGACAGCGCTATCATGAAAACCTCGGTGATCTCGGAGGAATTCCGCCAGCGCTATTTGTCCAATCCAAAGGATCCCAACGCCTTCGAGGCCAAGGCTATCGTCTTTGACGGGCCGGAAGATTATCACGCCTCGATTGATGACCCCAAGCTGGGCATCGATGAAAACACCATTCTCTTCATGCGGGGCACGGGGCCACTGGGCTATCCGGGTGCGGCCGAGGTGGTCAACATGCGTGCCCCCACTACTCTTTTGGAACGCGGTATACGTTCGCTTCCCTGCGTGGGTGATGGCAGGCAATCCGGCACTTCGGGTTCGCCGTCCATTCTCAATGCCTCGCCTGAAGCCGCCGCAGGCGGCGGCCTTGCCATTTTAAAAAACGGCGACAAGGTGCGGGTCGATCTCAACACGGGGGCATTGAATGTGCTGCTGCCGGAGGCGGAAATTGCCAAGCGCCGGGCGGCGCTGGCGGCGGCAGGCGGCTACAAGATTCCCGAAAGCCAGACGCCATGGCAGGAAATTTTCCGCGCCAATACGGATCAATTGGCCCAGGGCATGGTGCTCAAGGGCGCGGTAAAATTCCAGCGCATCGCCAAGACCAAGGGCATCCCGCGTGACAATCACTAAACCAAGACCCCTCATGTTGAGGAGCTTCGCCATCGGCGAAGCCTCGAAGCATAGGGCACAGTCTCATTGCCCTCAGGGTGAGGAGAATTAGAAGTGCTGGAACTGAAATCAAAATCCCACCGGGCCACCTTTTCGCAACTCGGCGCGAAACTGGTGTCATTTTTTGCCGATGGCATTGATGTGGTGGCGGGGCCGGGAAGCGATGCGGACGCCTTGGCCAGCGACTGGTTTTCAGGGGCGGTAACCGGGCGCTATGCCGGGCGCATTACCAAAGCGCGGTTCATGCTGGATGGCAAAGAGGTTCGCCTTGTTCCCAATGTCGGCGAGGACCAGTTGCATGGGGGCCCGCAAGATTTTTGCAATGCCATGTGGAAGTCTGAATACATAGACAATGGCATTCGCTTCATGTTGCATTCGCCGGATGGCGACCAGGGCTATCCCGGCGCCGTGGATGTGATTGCCACCTACCGTTTGATTGACAACGTGCTGTCGCTTGATTTTGAAGCCACGACGACCAAGCCCACGGTGATCAATCTCACCAACCATGCCTACTGGAATTTGGCGGGCAAGGGTTCGGGCCTTGACCAGGAAGTGGAAATGCCTGCCGATCATTACTTGCCGCTGCATGGACCAAAACTTCCGACCGGCGAAATCAGGGATGTGACGGGCACGGAATTTGATTTCCGCAAGCTGCGCAAAGTGGAGCAGGCCTATGATACGTGTTTTTGCCTGAACGGT
>JBBQNU010000189.1:0-5472 GCA_038330285.1 Hyphomicrobiales bacterium
GCGGCCTTCGGGATGGAGAATACGGCGGGCCTCGAGCAGGGCGCGGCCGGGGTCGTCAAGATAGTGCAGAACTTGGTGAATGACGACGAGATCAGCCGAACCATTGGCGAAGGGCAGGGCGTAGATTTCCCCCTGCCGGACCTGGGCATGGCGCAGGGCCTTTTTTTCCAGGTTTGACCTGGCGATGGCCAGCATCTCACGGCTCGAATCGATGCCGATGGCGTGTTCGGCCTGGGGGGCGAAAAGCTCCAGGACGCGGCCGGTGCCGGTCCCGAGGTCAACCAGCGATTTAACGCGGGCCTTGCCGAGAATAGCCTGCATGGCGCCTTCAACATCCTCTTCTCGGATGTGAAGCGAACGGAGTTTTTCCCAGTTGGCGGCATTGCTGCTAAAATAGCTGGCGGCCAATTCAGCCCTTTGGCTACGTATTGTTTCAAGGCGTGCGAGGTCGCGGGCAAGGGTGGCATCATGGGCTGGGAGCATGTCAACGATGGCGCGTGACAGGGTTCCGCCAAGGCCTTCCTCGCGCAAGCGAAAGAGCACCCAATTGCCTTCCTTGTGGCGCGAAACCATGCCCGCTTCAACCATGAGTTTGAGGTGGCGGCTGACCCGGGGCTGGCTTTGGCCGAGGATTTGGGTGAGTTCACTGACGTTGAATTCACCATGGGACAGGACAAAAAGAATGCGCACACGGGTCGATTCGGCAATTGCCCTTAGCCCCACAAGCAATTCATCCATGCCAAAACTCCTCTTGAAATAGACATAAACATATCTTTATATGCTTTTCAATGATTGTTTAAGTCTTGGAAGGGCAAGGCAGTTTTCCAGCCTATCCAGATTTGTGGTTTGCGGCCTTGCTTTTTCCACACTTTCGAGGCGTATTATGCGGCGATTAGCCGACGCTGGGAGGAAACTCCGTCAAGCTGTTTGGGAGGTTCTATGTACGGCACAACAACCCGCAAGTTCAGCCGACGGGAATTCGCGGCATTGCTTTTCGGAGCGGCAGTTACAGGCAGCGCCGGTTATGCGGCTGCGGCAGTGAACCCTGCTGAGGACTATGTTGGCAGAATTGCCGACGAAGTCATGTCTTTGGCGAATAGCGGCGCAAAAGGCATAGCGCTGCGCGGAAGATTTGCTTCCGTGCTGAACCGTTACATCAATTTGCGGAACATCGCCAATTTTGCGCTTGGCCCCTATCAGAAGAAGCTGCCGCCCGGCGACAAGAATGAATTCTATACCCTGTTCAATAATTATGCGGCGGCGCTGTTCGTATATTATGTGGATGATTTCAAAGGCTCGGACCTGAAAATCATATCCACGTCGCAGCAGGGCAAATTCATCACAATAGCGAGCGCAATTGTGCAAAATGGTGGCGGCCGCGAGCAGGTCAAGTGGCGCCTTGTGCCAGCGGGCGGCGGCTACAAGATCAGTGACATCAATGTCAAAGGGGTGTGGCTGACAATTGCAACGAAGAAGCGTTTCAGCGACGTACTCAACAAATCCAAGGGAGATTTTGGGGCGCTCTTCGCGGAATTGCGTGAAGCAGAGACTTGGTAGTTGCGGCAAACAAGTTTATGAGCGTGTTTAGAAACCGTTAAGCATATTTGCCCGAAAAGTTCCGTTGGAAAACCGAATCATGATCACGCGCCGCACCCTTTTGGGATTCATTGCCGTCAATTGCATTTCACCTGCGTTTGCGGCTGATCATCCGTCAATCGCGTTCATGAACCGCTTTGGCAAGGATATGCTGGCGGCACACCGCTTGGGAACCGTCGGGAAGTTTGCCGGCGTCATTGATGCCTATGCGGATGTCGCGGGCATTTCCAATTACTCGCTTGGCCAATACAAGCCCAACCTGCGCGCCAACCAACGGAGCAAATATTACCAGGGTGTGGTCACCTTCATGTCGCGGTATTTTGCCGAGCAGTCGCGCGAGTACCGCGTGGCCAAATATGAAATCGGCGAAGCCACGGTTGATGACAACAAGGATGTCGTGGTCGCAAGCAAAATTTTTCTGCTGTCGGGCCAAACCTATAACGTGCGCTGGAAGCTCACCTGGCGCAACGGGACTTACAAGATCTCCGATGTAAAGGTCATGGGCTTTTCGCTCACCTATTTGCAGCGCGGGCTGTTCACGTCGTATATTTCCAAGCGCAAAGGCGATGTCAGCCAACTGGTGGCGGCCCTTACGCGCTAATCACCTGCCGTTAACCGCTTCGACCTAAACTGTGTTCGATTCAGTCTTGGGGTTTGCGGCTTATGAGTTGGTTAAACAACTTTTCGGTTGGCGTTGCGCTGGCCCTTGCGGTTACAGCGTGTTCGGACTCGTCTTCGCGGAAATATTTTGAAACCAAGGGGCTGCGCACCCCCGCTTCAGCCTGCACGGTTGATCCGCGCTCCTTAGGCCAGGCGCAGCCCATGCCTGATATCGACGAAGGCAATGGCTGCGAAGTACGCGACCGTTACAGTGTTTCATCCCTGGCTGGGGTGCGGTTCAGCCAATCGGCGACAATGAATTGCGGCCTCGCGGCGCCACTCAACACCTGGCTAGATGGAACGGTCCAGAGTTCCGCAGTGGATGCCTTTGGTGAAAGGGTTGTGGGCATTGATGTGGCCGCGTCCTATGCCTGCCGCGGGCGCAACAATGCGCGCGGGGCCAAGATGAGCGAACATGGTTTTGGCAATGCCATTGATATTTCCGCCTTCACCCTGGAAAGCGGCCGCAAGGTTTCGGTTCTGGCCGACTGGAATGGTGACAGGGATGCCAAGAAATTCCTGCGGCAGGTTCGGGGCGAGGCCTGCGGCGAGTTTTCAACCGTGTTGGGGCCAGGCTCGGACGCGCACCACCGGGACCATATTCACTTGGACCTGCAGAACCGGCGGAGCGGCAATGCCTACTGTCATTAAATTGCGGGGTTCGTTGCAATTTGCGGCCTGAAAGGGCATATGAGGACCCATGGAACAGGAACTCATAAAACCGGATGTCGCCCCCAAAGGCTCTTCACAGGCCATTAGCCCGCTGGGCTGCTTTATTGCCGCTTCGGGCATAACGCTCCTCACTTTGTGTCTTTTGGGCACAGCGGCGCTCACCACGATTTGGGCATTTTCCAAGCTGCTTGGGTTGCCGGAAGTCCTTTCCGAGGGGCTTATGATCCTTGGGCTTATTCCTGCGGTTATTGCAACGATCTGGACTGCCGGGCGGGCCTGGCATGTGGAACGGCGGCTGGCCGAGCACCAGGATATTGATGTTCCCAACTTCAAGCTTTTGCACTATTTCAAAAAAATCTGATTGGGCCTTAAGCCCGGCCCCAAATCCGGTAAGTTCACCAGCATATGTCTATCTGGACCCGCATTAGTGAGGCACTTGCCCTCGTAGGAGATTCAATTGGCGGCTTTCTGGCAAAGCTGGCCACGGGGCGGGTAACCGCACCTGAAAAATCCCTTGGCTTCACAATCGGGATGATTGCGCTTGGCGCAAAGATGGCAAAAGCCGATGGCGTTGTGACCGTTGACGAAGTCGCGGCGTTCAAGCGGGTATTCCACGTTCCGCAAGCGGAGCTTGCAGCGGTGGCCCGGGTTTTCAATCTCGCCAAGCAGGATGTGACGGGCTATGATTCCTACGCACGCCAGATTGCACGGCTGTTTCATGCCAAGGCGGCCACGCTTGAAAGCGTTCTGGACGGGCTGTTCCACATCGCCAAAGCGGACGGCGTCATTCACCCGGCAGAACTCGCCTATCTTGAAAACGTTGCGGAGCTTTTCGGTTTTGGCCCCCATGACTTTGCCCGCATCAAGGCCCGCCATGCAAGCGCCGGTGTGGATGATCCCTATGTGATCCTTGATGTGGACCGGAAAATGGATCTTGCCGCAATCAAGCTGCGCTACCGCAAGCTGGTGCGCGACAATCACCCGGACAAGCAGATTGCCGCCGGGGTTCCCGCCGAAATGGTGATCCTGGCGACGAGCCGCCTGGCGCGGATCAATGCGGCCTATGAGCAGATATTGAAGGAGCATCAGTTGTGATGCGCTCGGTGCTTGCTTCGGCTTTTCTGCCTTCACCCAACATTGAACCACGGCGAAATGGCATTACGCCGGACATGCTTGTCTTGCACTATACGGGAATGCCTGACGCCAAGAAGGCGTGCCGCTGGCTGTGCGATCCCGTCTCGAAAGTTTCGTGCCATTATCTGGTTGAGGAAAACGGGGCGGTCATCCAGATGGTGGATGAAAGCATGCGGGCCTGGCACGCGGGCGTTTCTTCATGGAGGGGCCAGCAGGATCTCAACTCCTGTTCCATCGGCATTGAAATTCAAAACCCCGGCCATGCGGCAGGCTATCCGGATTTTCCGGAGGCCCAGATGCTTGCAGTCATTGCGCTCTGCAAGGATATTGTGGCGCGCCATGCCATTCATCCGACCAGGGTATTGGCGCATTCGGATATCGCGCCCGAACGGAAAATTGATCCCGGCGAAAAATTTGATTGGGCGCGCCTGCATGCGCATGGCATTGGCCATTGGGTGAGGCCTGAGCCAATAGAGGGCGGAACGTTCCTGCAATTGGGTGACCAGGGGCAAACGGTTGAAGCGCTGCAAGGCATGCTGCAGCTTTATGGCTATGGGGTGGAGGTCAACGGACTTTATGATGACCGCACGCAAATCACGGTGTGCGCGTTCCAGCGCCACTTCCGGCCGTCTCGGGTTGACGGGATTGCGGATTCTTCCACCGTCATCACCCTTCATCGCCTGCTGCAGGGTTTGGAACAGGTTTAGGGTTTTCCGCAGACGTCGAGGAAGGTTGGAAAGTCCGCCTCGCCCAATGGGAACACGTGGCTTGTTGAACCGGCTTTCACAGCGAAATGGTTGGCTGTTTGCAGGGCGGCAAACATCGGGTCGGTTGTCTTCAATTCGGCTTCGAGACTGGTTCCTGTTGATTCCTCATTAAAGGCAGTCTTGCCCTTGAGGGGATAGGTCTTGCCGGCAACTTCGAGCTCGAAATTTACCTCCACTGCGGGTTTCAATTGGGGGTCCGAGTCCGGGAAATACAATCTCACAATTCCCAATTGCTGGGTGCACCAGAAACTCACGCCCACATCATCGGTTTCGGGCACGCCGAAAACCAGGTAGACCTCGGCATCGGTCTGGTCGAGAGTCCAGATGCGCTCCTGGGCCAAAGACATGCCTGATCCAAACACAAAAGTGGCAAGTACGATGAGCAGGCGTGCAAGCATTCCCTCGTCATAGCGCGCTTTTTGCCGCCATGATATCGCCTGGGCCAAGGAATTTGTGGACAGGCGGTTTTTGTTGACCTTGGCGGCGGAGCGGAATAGGTCAGGGGCGTCAGTCGGCTGGATGACTGCTCCCGCTAGGCCCGAAAGGGTGCGGGGGAGGAAAGTCCGGGCTCCACGGAAAAACGGTGCCGGGTAACACCCGGCGGGGGCGACCCCAGGGAAAGTGCCACAGAAATTAAACCGCT
>JBBQNU010000190.1:0-5468 GCA_038330285.1 Hyphomicrobiales bacterium
ATGCGCTCGGCAATGCCGGGATGGGGCAGAACCAGGTTTTCGGTCGACATCACGAGACCGTGATAATCGATGATATCCAGATCCATGGTGCGCGGACCCCAGCGGGTCTTTCGCCGGCGTCCCGCTTCTTTTTCGATGGCATGGAGCTTCTGCAGCAAGGCCAGGGGCGGGAGGTGGGTTTCGATTTGGGCGACAGCGTTCACAAAAGGTGGCTGGTTTGGTTTGCCAAATGGCGCGGTGAGCAGCAGGCGTGAGGCTTCGACAAGCTTGAGACCATCACGGTTCAACGCCAGCAAGGCTCGCTGCACGCTCTCCTGAGGGGTGCCCCAGGGGCCCGATATGTTGCTGCCTAATGCGATGAGGATCATGGTTTCGGAACTTGCGGTTTGCTAGCCCTTGTCACGCATGAGCCGGGATTTTTCACGATTCCAGTCACGGTCCTTGATGGCATCGCGCTTGTCGTGGAGTTTCTTGCCCTTGGCGAGTGCTATATCGATTTTGGCGCGGCCACGCGGATTGAAAAAGATCTTCAGTGGAATGATCGTCAAACCTTCCCGGGTGATGCCAACGGAGAGTTTTTGAATCTCCTTTGAATGGAGCAGAAGCTTGCGCGGGCGTTTTGGGTCGTGATTGAAGCGGTTGGCCTCGCGGTATTCCGGGATGTTGGAATTGAGGAGAAAGAGCTCACCCTTTTTCATCGTGGCATAGGCTTCAGCGAGGTTTGTGCGGCCTTCACGCAGGGATTTTACCTCGGACCCCTGCAAGGCCAGTCCGGCTTCAAAAGTTTGAAGAATTTCATATTCGTACCGGGCGCGGCGGTTGTCGGCCACCACCTTGATGCCAACCTGCTTGCGTGCCGCTTTTGCGCCACCGCTCTTTGACGACATCTCAGTTCAGAAGTCCGGCATGAACCATGGCGGCATGCACCGTCTTCCTGGTTGATTCAATCACCGGAATCATCGGCAAGCGCGCGTCAGGCAAGCAATGGCCCAGCAGGCTCACGGCATATTTCACCGGGCCCGGGCTGGTTTCAACAAACATGGCATGGTGCAAAGGCATGAGCCGGTCCTGCAGCTTCAAGGCCCCGGCATAATCACCCTTCAACGTGGCGGCCTGGAATTGCGCGCACAGGCGTGGCACCACATTTGCCGTCACCGAGATACAGCCGACGCCGCCATGGGCGTTGAAGGCCAGGGCTGTTCCATCTTCGCCCGAAAGCTGGATGAACTTATCACCGGAGGCAATGCGCTGCATGGAAGGCCGGGCCAAATCGGCGGAGGCGTCCTTTGTGCCAATAATGTTGGGCACGTCCTTGGCCAACCGCGCCAGTGTTTCCACTGGGATGTTGGCCACGGTGCGCCCCGGCACGTTGTAGACAAAAATCGGAATCTTGACGCTTTCGGCCACGGCGCGGAAATGGGCATACATGCCATCCTGGGTCGGCTTGTTATAGTAAGGAACAACCACAAGGGCGGCATTGGCGCCGGCCTTCTCGGCGTGAACCGTATACTCAATAGCTTCGGCCGTATTATTCGAGCCGGTGCCAGCAATAACGGGCACCTTGCCGCCCGCCTCTTCGATGCAGATCTCGACGACGCGCTTGTGCTCGGCAGGCGAAAGGGTTGGCGATTCTCCCGTAGTTCCCACGGGCACGAGACCATTTGTGCCTTCTTTGATTTGCCAGGCCACAAATTTCCGAAAAGCGGCTTCATCCACCTTTCCGTCCTTCATGGGGGTGATCAAAGCCGGAAATGAACCTCTGAACTGCACGGCAAACCTCGTTGTTAAGATATTGGAAACCTTCAGCGGCATACGACTGTGCTGTACCGCAACCGGATTATCGGGCACCTTAGACGTTCATATTCCGACCGGCAAGCGAATGCGTTTCGTGCCCTTTTGAGTCGTAAGGCGAGAAAAATTGGGCTATAGAGCGGGTTAAAATGGGCCAAAGGGCAGGAAATTTGATGCAGAATCAGGTACTGGGCAGACTGGTTATCGGCTCCCTTCTCATGTGCTCCGCGGTTACGGGCGCAACGACAATCTTTACGCCTGCCCCCGCATTTGCCGCCAAGCAAGCCACGAGCCCCGCCGTTCACGCCATCGAACTGGCGCTCAAGGGCGAGTTCTCGGATGCAGGCCCGCTGGCCCAGCGCTCAGGCGATGAAGCAGCCGTCAAGCTGGTCGAACTTCTTTACCTCAGGGACCATTGGGATGACGCAGGCTATGGCCGCATCATGAAATTCCTCGATGCCGCCCCCAAATGGCCCCTTTCTGAAACCCTCATGAAACGGGCTGAACAATCCCTCTATAAAAATCGCGAGCCGGCTGACCGCGTTCTTTCACATTTTGCCAAGCGTCAACCGGTTTCAACGGAAGGAAGGCTGGCTTTGGCGCGGGCCAACATTGCCAGCGGCAACACGCAAGCCGCGCGCGATCTCATAAAAAAAGTGTGGAATGATCCCGCAGTTGATGCGGCCTTTGAAAAGTCGGTGGCTTCCGAATTTGGTTCGCTTCTCGGTGCTGACGATCACAAGCGCCGGATGTGGCGCATGATCTATGCGCAAGAGTCCAACGCCGCCATACGCAATTCAAAGCGCCTGGGCGGCGACTATCAGAATGCCGCGAAAGTGGCCCAGGAACTGTTGCGCAATGTGGCGGGCGCTGACAAGAAGTACGACCAGTTGCCGGCCGCCATGCGCGAGCAGCTGGGCATGAAGTATGCGATGGTCCGCTACTTGCGGAAGCTGGAGCGCTATTCAAAGGCGCGGGCGATTCTCGCAACCATTCCCAATGAGGCTGCTTCCCTTGGAGATGCCGACGCCTGGTGGGTGGAGCGGCGCATTGTTGCGCGTCATTCGGTTGGCCTTAATCGCAGGGACTCGCTGAAGGCCGCCTATCAAATTGCCAGGAACCACGGGCTGGACACTGGTGCGAGTGCGGTTGAGGGCGAATTTTTGGCAGGCTGGATTGCGCTCCGCTCGCTGGCTGACCCGGAAGCGGCGCTGCGCCATTTTACCAAGCTGGAAAAAATCGCACCGTCGCGCACCGAGAAGTCACGGGCTCAGTACTGGATCGGCCGGACCTATTCAGCCCTTGGAAACAAGGCAAAATCACGCGCGGCCTATGAGGCCGCCGCGGAGCATTCAACAATTTATTATGGCCAGTTGGCCCGCGAGCAAGTGGGGCTTGGCAAGGTTCCAAAGGATATCAAAGGCGGCCAGCCGTCTGCTGCCGCCACAGCCGCCGTTGAGCGTGATGAGGTTGTCCGGGCATTCAACCTGATGGTGAAGGCCAACGCCAAGTCGTCGCTCAACATGTTTGTGTGGTCATTGGCCAGCCGGTTCAACAGTGTCGATGAAATGAACGCGGTTGCGGCCCTGACCAAACGACAGGGCGGGACAACGATGGCGCTGCGGCTGGCAAAAGCCGCTAGCCAGCGCAATATCGATATTGACGATTGGGCCTATCCCACGAAAGCGCTGCCAAGCTGGAAGCAAATGGGCAAATCGGTTGAAGCGTCACTGGTTTACGGCCTGTCGCGCCAGGAAAGCGAATTCGACCCGCGGGCGGGAAGCAAGGTGGGCGCCCAAGGTTTGATGCAAATCATGCCAGGCACTGCGAAGCTCATTTCAAAGCAATACCGCATGCCCTATGAGCCGGCCAAGTTGCTGGGAGACCCCGCCTATAATGTGAAGCTCGGAGCGGCGCATCTCGGAGATTTGATTGCGGACTACAACGGCTCCTATGTGCTCACCCTGGTTGCCTACAATGCCGGGCCACGGCGGGTGAAAGAATGGGTTGCAGAGTACGGCGATCCGCGCGGCGGCAAGGTGGACCCCATCGATTGGGTGGAATCCATCCCCTTTCAGGAAACCCGGCAGTATGTGCAGAAAGTTTTGCAGAACACGCACGTCTATCGCGCGCGCCTCGCGCCGGGGACCATGCGCGCCATGACGGCTGATCTCAAGCGCGGCGGGCCTGCGGCAATCAACGTTGCAGCCAACGACACAAAGGCCGCAGAGCGCTGTGCCGGCGGTTCCATCGGCGCGCTCATCGCGAGCTGTGACTAACGCTTCCGGTTACACGCCAGTTTATTTTCAAACCGACGATGGCCTGAGGCTGTTTGCGCGGGACTATTCGCCATTGCACTCCGCTCTTACTCCCCTGCTCTGCCTTCCGGGCCTCACGCGCAACAGCAAGGACTTTGAAACAATTGCGCCGTGGCTGGCGCAAACGCGGCGCGTTATCGCCCCAGACTTTCGCGGCCGTGGCTTATCACAATATGCCAGCGATCCGGAGTCCTACAGGCCGGACGTTGAACTTGTTGATGTGATTTCACTTTTGAGCTTTTTGAAGGTTGACCGGGCGGCAATTGTCGGGACCTCCCGCGGCGGAATCGTCGGCATGCTGATGACCGCATTTTTCCGTGACAGGCTCGCCGGATTGTTTCTCAATGATGTCGGGGCAGAACTGGACAGCGCCGGATTGCTCCGTATACGGAGTTACCTCGGGGTTCAACAGGAATTTTCCTCATGGGAAATGGCCATTGCAAACCTGAAATCAACCAACACGGGTTTTGAATCGCTCGGCTCCGATGAATGGCGGGCCTTTGCGCAACGCGTATTCAAGACGGAGAACGGCCTGCCACGAATTGATTATGATCCGGCTTTGCTCCACACATTTCCGAGCGTTGAAGACATCACGGCAGGACGCATCGCAAACCTCCGGGAGTTCTTTGGCAAGATCGAAGACCTGCCCGTTGCCGTAGTGCGCGGCGAACACTCGGACCTGTTGAGCGCTGCCACTGTTGCGGCGATGAAACAGCAGAACGCCGGACTTGATGCGACCACCATCCCCCAGCGCGGGCATGCGCCATTTCTTGATGAAGCATCAGCGCAGGAGGCGCTGGTGCGCTGGCTCGCGCGGGTCGACGCAAGAGAAAAGGGCCGGTAATCCCGGCCCTGCCCCTGCCTGAAAGTCCTGTTACTTCTTTGTGCGTGTGCCGGACTGGGTTTGGCCCGCCTTGGTCTTCATGCCACCGGTTCCAAAGAGCTTGCTGAACTCTTCTTCCTTACCCGCGGCCAGGAGTTTGCATTGCCTGGTCCATTCTTCGCGCTTGATGCGGCCGTTGAATTTCAGGTGGTCATCAACCCATTCGATTTCCTCGGGTGTCCATGCCGCGATCTGGTCAAAGTGGAAAAAACCCAGGTTGTGCAACACTTTTTCGTTCTTTGGGCCCACACCGCTGATTCTCTGGAGTTTGTCGGCCTTGCCGCCGCGGGCCGATGAAATGCCCTTCGGCCTTTCCATCTTGCCGGCAGGCGCGGCGATCTCGGCGGCGGCCTTTGGCGCCATGGGAGCCGTGGCAGGGGCCACGGCAGCGGGCGCAACTGCGGCTGGCTCCAGGACCTCGGCTTTGGCCTCGCTGAACATCAAACGCGCGAGATAGCCAAAGATGCAGCCGATGA